>NZ_JANSHM010000042.1:0-24403 GCF_047461635.1 Synechococcus sp. W55.2
TTCGCGGCAGCGGGCCGGAGGCCTTTCTGGTCGGTGCCATCAACATCCTTGCTCGCGGGATACAGCTGTTGCGAGACGAAGGGCAGGACACGGCCGACGCTGCGGTCGGGATGCGGGTGGGTGAACCACCCGTGTCAGCCCGGATGGCCTGTGGATCGAACCGCACGGGCGGTCGGAAGCAGGAACCCGCCGAGACGACTGCGCAAGGAGCCATCCATGCGTAGCGTGGTAGGAATCTCCGGCCTTCAGGCCGGGGAGGATGTCAAGATTCCCGTTTGCGACAGCTTCAGCCCCTTTCTCAAAGGGAGAGAGGAGTTGAGGCGATGCACAGCCCGACTGGGAATGCTCCTCTTGGTTCAATTGGCTGATGAACCAGAATCCAGCCCCTGGAGTTGCTCCCACTGGGCGGGGGTAAAGGTGCGCAGGGCTAAAGCATGTAGGCGGCCATCCTGCAGGTAAGCTTTCAGGGCCTCATTCACCAGCCGGTGCTGTTTGATCAGGGGCAAGTCCTGGAATTGTTCCGCCACCACGATGGCCTGGAAATGATGGCCATCGCCGACAGTGTCTTCCACCTGCACCCTTGCGCCGGGTAGGGCAGCCCGTACCAATGCCTCAATTTCTCGTGGATCCATGCGCTGTTGTTCCCGTTGTCTCGTCGCGTCAGCGTTGCGGAGCAATAGTGTGTCCAAGCTCGAGATCCCGCCTTGGATCTCGACCTGCTCATCCATTACCCTAGACGGTTCCGGGGCAAAACGGGATCTCTTCCGGCCCACTGCAGGCGGTGGCCAGGCTGGGATGGCTCAGCACCAAGACCTCGGTGATGGGACCGCGTTTGTGGCCCTGGGCGTTGATGGCACGGCTGGCAGAGATGGTCTGGATGGGGTAATCCCGGTACAGTTCCCGCACAAAGGGGCAATCGGAATTGGAGAGCAGCACCTGCACGCCTCGGTCGGCCAATGTTCCAAACACTTCTCGCAGGCGGATCTGTTCCGCTTCGCCGAAGGCAAACCGGCTGTAGGCTGTGAAGCTGCTGCTGGCAGAAAGGGGATAGTAAGGGGGATCCAAATAGACGAAATCCCCGGGTTTGGCTCGTTCGAGCACCTGCCAAAACGGCTGCACTGTGATCTCCACGCCTTGTAAAACCCGTGCCACAGCCCGTAGGTTCTCCGCGTCGCAAATGCGGGGATTGCGGTAACGGCCCAAAGGAACATTGAACTCTCCCCGCGAGTTCTCCCGGTAGAGGCCGTTGAAACAGGTTTTGTTCAAGTACAGCAGGCGGGCAGCCCGTTGCGCCGGATCCTCGAAACGAGCCGCGCGGATGGTGTAGTAATGGTTCCGGCTGTGGTGGGCTTGGTGGTGGCTGAGCAGGGCAATGATCTCCTCCACCTGATCCCGCACGCAGCAATACACGTTTACCAGCTCAGGGTTGATATCCGACAAAACAAAGGGCCGCAAGCCCGGCGGAGTCCTCTGGGCCAGATGAAAAAAGACCGCTCCACCCCCCAAAAAGGGCTCGTGATAGGTGTTCCAGGCGCGAGGAAAAAAGGGTTCGTATTGGCTGAGCAGTTGCCCTTTTCCCCCTGCCCATTTTAGGAAGGGACGCGCTTTAACGGCTGGCTCCGCTGGGGTGGGTTCGCAGGAGTCGGGTACAGGGTTCCAGAGTTCTTCCCGCCGCAGAGCACGCCTATGTCCAAGAGAACAAGGGTGGGTCATCGTTGGTTCAGTGATCTGGATTCTCTTCCAGCAGCTTTTCTAGCGTCTCGATCCAATGCTCCAGCTCCTCCAGCGCCTGCAACACTCCCCCTGGGTCGCTCAGATCTGCCTGCAGCAGCTGGGTGGTTTCTTCCAAAGTCAGGGATCCGGGCGGGCTGGCCAACCAACGGAGGTAGTGGGGCAGAAAGTTGCGCGGAGAACTGTGATAGCGGCGGTGACAGGCCAAGGCCACCAGGCTGGCAAGGCTAGCCTGATAGGCACTAAAGGGGTGGAGAAACAGCTCCGGCATCCCCACCCAGTAAAACTGGTGTTCCGGCAACAGTTCCACCGCATCTCCGCACAGCTCTTGACACAGCTTCAACCACTCTTCGCTCACCCAAAGAGGATAGGTTGCCACATTTTCCCATGCGGGGAGCCCCGACCGATAGAGAATCAGCTCCAGCCGACTGATCAAGCTCTGGTAAAACACCGCCTGCAACTGGGCTTCCAAATGGTGTATCAACAGGGCCTGGGCCAACTGGAGGCTGCCGGAGCGTTCCCGCCAGCGCTGCGGAGCAGTTTGCCCCTCTGGGTCGTAAAGAGCAGGCCTGCCCATGCGAGGGGATCCCACTGCTGAGGCAACCAGGTGATCCAGGAGTATTTGCTGCAAAAAGACGGTGTGAGCCTGCACCCCCCACGCTCGCGGCAGCAGTGCGGAACTCCCCTGCATCTCCTCCAGATCCAGCCAAACTTGGGGATCCTCAGGCCGGAGCCGCTGGCTGATGATAGCAAGAACCTTCAACAGGAGCTCGCTCCCGCCGGATCCCGTTTCTCCTGGTCTAGACGAGGACTCTGTTTCGCTGACGCGAGTGGGCTTGTCTGCCTCGGTTGCGATAGCGCCGACTTCCAGCAGCCAGGGTTTGGCCTGGGCAGCACACTCAGGGCAAAAGTCCTGCAAAGCAGCCCAGATTAGAGAGGTGGCCTCAGCAGAGGTCAGGGGCGGCACGGGATCCCCCCAGGGCGCACGCAAGTCGCAGATGCGAATGGAACGCCCCATGTTTCGGCTTTTGAGGCGGTAATAGCGCTGGAACAGATCCAACCGATCGCGGATCCCTTCCAGGAGGTTCTCCAAAAAAGTTTGAGTCAGGCCGTGGCGGGCCAGATACAGGTCGGCAGCAGAGTCATAGCCCCGCCATTGGGCCTCCCACAGGTGGTCGCGGATCAGGGTGCTGAGGATAAACCCACCCAGATCTGCATGGGCTTCTAGGTGTTGGACTAGCCGCTGGTAGGCCACCCAGCGGATCTCCGCGCTGGCGTGAGTTTGTAAGCTCTGCAGCTGGACAAGAGTGTGCTCTGGGAGCGCAGCAGGCGAGTTCAGGGTCACTTGCCACAACTGCCGCCAAGCCAACCTTCCTGTTAAGTACTGTTGGTGGAGCAGGCGCTCCAGAGGCTCAAGCTGTTGGTGACTCTGCTGTTCGTGCCAGGGGGACGGAGTCCTTTGAAGAAGGCGACACAGGAATTGGCGAAAGGGTTGCAGCTCAGGCTCGACGTGGGCATCGACTAGGCGTTCGTGCCAGCGGTGCAGTTCCCGACAGGGTGCCGTAGGCATAGCACCATCCTGACCCTCGTGGGGAACACCTTCCTCCGGGCCACCAGCAGCAACGGCAGGCAGGGATTGCAACTCCAGGAGGAAAAACAGCAGTTGGCTTTGTAAGGCGATGATCCGCTCCAGCCTCTGCCAAGCTGCCTCTGCCGAGTCGGCAGTTGGGATCCCTTGCATCCTTTGCGTCAGCTCGGCCAACTCCTGCAGTGCCACCGCCAGCTCCGGCGGGCTGAGTTGCGCCACCTGCCCCCGGTAGCGCTGGGCAAACTGCTGCACCTGCTCCTCCAGTTCATTCCAGGTTAGGGCGCGCTTTTTCCCAGAGCCAGAGAAACGCTCGAAAGGGGGTTCAGCAGCAGGAAAGACCACCGGCATCAGCCTCCTAGAGATGGGGTCGTCCCTCTGTTGGCTTGTCGGCAGAGGGGGGTGCCCGCCTTTTGACCTCTGCCAAAGGGCAAATGGCTGGGGAAATCTGGGTTGGAGGTGCAGGCTGCGATCAGAGGGATCCGGATCCCTGCTATCCCCCCCTGGGGGTTCCCATCCTGGTCAGAACATAGCCTCACCGCTGCTGTGCTGCGCAAAGGCGGCAGCAACAGCCAACCCAAGCCTGAGCCATTCGGCAAGCTCGGATCCGGGATCCCGCATTCATTAAAGACTGCGACTGCGAAAACCGACGTGCCTCCTTTGGGGCAGGAAAAACCTGAGATGATTGTGACATTCTCCTTGGGCAAATGCAGCCGGCAGCGTGGGGATCCCAATTTCGGCCAGGATACGTGTTGGGACAGAATAGGCCTGCGGCCACTTGTGCAAAGGGTAAAAGAACTATCCGAGGGAGGTGACTGCATTGTTTGCCCAAGTCACTGCTGCCGCTCTGCTGGGACTCCGGGCCGTGCAGGTTACGGTGGAGGTGGATGTGGGCGGTGGCTTGCCCCAGATCACCTTGGTGGGACTGCCCGATACTGCCGTTCAGGAGGCCAAAGAGCGAGTGCGGGCGGCGATCAAGAACTCCGGCTTTGCTTTACCCCAGCGGCGGATCATCGTCAACTTGGCCCCTGCCGATCTGCGCAAAGAGGGCCCCAGCTTCGATCTGCCCATTGCCATCGGGATCTTGGCGGCCTCCGGGGTGATCGAGGGGGAAGCGCTGGCCAACACCCTGATGGTGGGGGAATTGGCCCTAGACGGCACCCTACGCCCGGTGGCCGGGGTTCTGCCTATTGCCGCCAGCGCTGCCGAGATGGGGATCCGCCGCCTGGTGGTACCCCAGGAAAATGGGCCGGAAGGAGCGGTGGTGCAAGGGATCCAAGTGTATGGGCTGCCCTCCTTGGCGGCGGTGGTGGGCTGGCTGCAAAACCCAGAGGGAGTTGAGCCGGTGCGGATCCAGCCAGAACAGATGTTGCCAACCGAAACGGAACCCCTGCTGGATTTGGCCGATGTGAAGGGGCAAGAACATGCCCGGCGGGCTCTGGAGATCGCGGCAGCCGGCGGGCACAACCTGTTGCTGGTGGGCAGCCCGGGAGCGGGCAAGACCATGCTGGCGCGGCGACTGCCCGGCATTCTGCCCCAGCTGCAGTGGGAAGAGATGTTGGAGATCACCCGCATCTAC
This sequence comes from Synechococcus sp. W55.2, assembly GCF_047461635.1. Lineage (NCBI taxonomy): Bacteria > Bacillati > Cyanobacteriota > Cyanophyceae > Synechococcales > Synechococcaceae > Synechococcus > Synechococcus sp. W55.2. The sequence continues at coordinate 4,896 of NZ_JANSHM010000042.1, forward strand.
TCGGCAGCCGGCCTGTTGCGGCAAAACCTGCACCTGGGACGCCAGACCCCCCTGATCGCCCAGCGGCCCTTTCGCGCTCCCCACCATTCGGCTTCGGCAGTGGCGCTGGTGGGTGGCGGCCCCTACCCCAAGCCCGGGGAAATCTCGCTGGCCCACCATGGCATCCTGTACCTGGATGAGCTGACGGAATTCCGGCGGGAGGTGCTGGAGGTGCTGCGCCAACCCCTGGAAGATGGCAAAGTCACCATCTCCCGCGCCCGCGTTTCCCTAGAGTTTCCCGCCCAAACCACCCTGGTGGCCTCCACCAACCCCTGTCCCTGCGGCTTCTACGGGGATCCCGTTCACCCCTGCACCTGTACGCCGCAACAGCGGGAGCGCTACTGGTCCAAGCTCTCCGGCCCGCTGCTGGATCGCATCGACCTGCAGGTGCGGGTCAACCGCCTTAAGCCGGAAGAAATTGTCCGCGCCCAGGGCGGCGAATCTTCCCAAGCGGTGCAGCGGCGGGTGGAGCGGGCACGACAACGGCAGCGGCAGCGCTTTCAAAACGAGCCTGGGATCCACTGCAACGCCCAGATGCAATCCCGCCACCTGCGGCAGTGGTGCTCCCTTTCGGATCCCTGTCGCAAGCTCTTGGAAAGCGCCATCCAAAAGTTGGCCCTGTCTGCGCGGGGGAGCGACCGCATCCTCAAGGTGGCCCGCACCATCGCCGATCTCGAGGGCGCGGAGGCCATTGCCCCCACCCACATTGCCGAAGCGATTCAATACCGCAGCCTGGATCGCGCTCGGCTGTAAAGCCCAAGCGCTCGGCGCCGCTGACGCGACCACCCCCAGCCCCCCTCCCAGATAGGGTTTCCCTCACTGCCAGAGCTCCGGCCTGCCCTACGGGATCCCATCCCCTGTTTTGCTGGGAAAAAGCTGTCCCCCTTGCACCTGAAGGATTTGGGCGGCTTTGAGCCAGCCGGCGTCAAAGGATCCCAGGTGGGTGGTGGTAACCAAGGTTTGCACGCGCTCCTGAATGGCTTCCAAGAGCTGGTTTTGCCGCTGCAGATCCAGCTCGGCCAGCACATCGTCCAAGAGCAGCAAGGGCGGATCCCTGACCACCTGCTCGATCAGCTCCAGCTCCGCCAATTTCAGAGCCAAAACCAGAGTGCGCTGCTGGCCTTGGGATCCATAGGCGCGGGCGGCAACTCCGTTAATGCACAGCTCCACTTCATCCCGATGGGGGCCCACCAGAGAGCTGCCCAGGGAGTGTTCGGCGGCGGCTTTGGCGCGGATCTCGGCCAAAAACTGGGCTTGGATCACTTCGGGGCTGGCCTGGGGATCCGGCAGGGGCACTTGGGGTCGATAGGTAAGGGTCAGGGTTTCCCGTCCACCGCTAATGACCCGGTGCCAGTGAGCAGCCAAAGGCTCCAGCCGTTGCAGCAGCCGGGCGCGGCGGCGCATAATTCGGCTACCGGTGGTGGCCAGTTGGGCATCCCAGAAGGCCATCTGCGAGAACTGAACGCCAGCAGCCGCTTGCGTTAGCGGGACAGAGTCCTTGGGATCCTGCTTCAAAAGGGCGTTGCGCTGCCTGAGGATCTGGCGATATTGCTCCACCAGGCCGAGATAAACCGGCTCCAGTTGCAGCAACACCCCGTCCAACCAATGGCGCCGCGTCTCCGGAGCGCCCCGCACCAGCTCCAGATCCAGGCTGGAGAACACCACGGCATTCACCTGTCCCAAAAAGTCCGCCTGGCGGCGCAGCACCTGCCCGTCCACCTTCAGGGATCGCCTGCCGCTGCTGCGCAGCTCCATCACCAGCTCATGGGCCACACCCAGCCGTTCCACCGTGGCGGCAATCTGGGCTTGTCGCTCCTCTTGGTATACCAGCTCCCGATCCCGGCTGGCCCGCCGCGAGCGTAAGGTGGCCAACAGCTCCACCGCTTCCAGCAGGTTGGTCTTACCCTGGGCGTTCTCCCCCACCAGGATGGTTTTGGGCGCGTCAAAGGTGATCTCTTGATCCCGGTAGTTGCGAAAGTGGCGCAGGTGCAGAGAACGCAGGTACACTAAGGGCAGATGTAAAGACGCGATCAATATCTAACCAAGAACAGCCCCCGCTTTGGGGGCTTTCACTTTGACCCAACTCCAGCAGGGGCCAGAGAAGATAGAGGTTAACCCCGGAAACTCAGCCAGCAGGGATCCCTTCTATCCCCAGTTCCGGGTAGGCCAGATCAGCGCCTGGTCAGGGTAGTCATCCCCCCGAGGCGCTCAGCCGCCAACAGGTGTAGGGCAGCGCGGGCGGAGTAGCGGGCAGCTTTGCTACGGCTGTAGTCGGCGAAGGTGTAGCTGCTGGGATCCGTACTTACGTCGCCCAACAGGTTCTGCACTTGATTCTGCAGGTCAGAGACGCTGCCGGAGTTGATGTTGGCGAAGGCCATCTCCGCTTGCAGCCGGCTGAGGTACTCCTGAGCCCGGAAAGGGGTCTCGAAGAAGGAACGGCCAGGGCGGCCCATGAAACCCAGCTCCGCCTCATAGAGAACTTTGGCTGCTTTGGCTAAGTTTTCCGCTGCTTTGGCCTGCTCGCGGGCGGCGAAGAAGTTCCCCGCCTCAAGTGAGGCTTGGGCGTTGGTGAACCTCTCCTGGCCGTGTTCCAAAAGGCGGGCAGCCTCTGGGGAAGACCCCCGCTGAGAGAGGAAGCTGGCTTCGGCCAGGTGTCGCTGCGCCTTAGCCAGATCGCGGCTGGCTCGCTCAAGATCCCGCGGGCGCTGCCAAGTTGGCTGTACCTGAAGGGGAGCTGTGGCTTCAGGAGCAGAGCGTCTGCCCCGCTGGGCTTGCGCCGCGGATCCCAGCACCAGGGGGGTGAGCAGAACCAAAATCGGCAGAGAACAACCCAGAGCGCGAGCAAAAGAGGAACGAATCGTCATTGGTCATAGACTCCAATCGACAGGACAAGCCGGTTTGGGTTATCGCGGCTCATCTTGAGAATGGCGGAGAAAAATGACGTGAAGATGACAAGGGCAGCTCTACCGTAAATATCGATCCCTCTCCCACTTGGCTGGCCACTCGCAGGGATCCCCGATGGGCGGTGACGATCTGCTGGGCCAAGGCCAGGCCCAGACCGAACCCACCCGTATGGCGAGCACGGGTTTCATCCACCCGGTAAAACCGCTCAAACAGATGGGGCAGATGCTCGGGGGGAATGCCAATGCCTGTATCCTTGACGTGGAGGTAAGCGCGCTGGCGCTGGCTTTCCAGGCTCACCTGCACTGTGCCGCCTGCAGGGGTGTACTGCAGGGCATTGCGCAGTAGGTTCTCGATGGCCTGCCGCAGCAGGGCAGCGTTCCCCCGCACAAGCCAACCCCCAGAAAGATCCGTCTCAGGCAGGTGGCATTGCCAGTGAAGGCCAAGGGCCTCAGCTTGGGGGCGGTATTGCTCGCTCAGCTCCTGCAACAGCGCTCGCAAATTCAGAAGCGGCAGATCCTCCAGGGGCAGGGATCCCTGCTGGCGGGCCAACTGCAGCAAGGTATCGATCAGCACGCTGAGGCGGCGGGCACCGCTCACCACCTTTTCCAGGCGAGGTTGAGCTTGTTCCGGGGCCAGCAGAGCCATTTGAGCATTGCTCATCAGGGCGGCCAGGGGGGCGCGCAACTCGTGGGAAGCATCGGCAGTGAAGCGTTGCAACTGCTCGTAGGAGCGACGAATCGGCTGCATCGCCAGCCCCCCCAAGATCCAGCCGGCCCCGCCGATCAACGCCAGCGTCAGCGGGATCCCGATCCCCAACCCCCAGCGCAAGCGACCCAGGGTAAGTTGCAGCGGTTCCAGGGGCACCGCCAGTTGCAAGTAGCCCAGTAGCTTTTCCTCCTGCTGCACCGGCAGCGTGAGCTGGCGCAACAGTAAGCCGCTCTCTCCTTCCACCGTTTGGAAACCCAGTTGGAGATGGTGAGGCGGGCCATCCAAGTCAAACAGCTCCAGAGGAGGCCGGGATCCCGTGTACTGGCGCAGGGATCCCAAGCTTTCCCTTCCGGTGCCGGGAGCAGGATCGAACCAGCGCACATAGGCCAAGTGATGGTCGAGGGGTTGGGTTTTCCCCCCCAAAAAGGGCACCTCGTTCAACACCAACCGCCACTGCCCCTGGCGCAGCTCGTACTTAATGGCTGCCGCCATGATCCCGGCCTGAACCTGCAGCTCCTCGTCAAAAGCCTGCAACTGGTTCTCCACTTCCAAGCGGTAGAAGACGGCGGCAAACACCAGCAGGACCCCCCCCATGACCCCGGCAAAGCTGCGGGCCAAGCGACGGCGGCTGTGGTGAAACACCAGGGATCCCGTCCCTCTTGTCGCAGCCTTCTGCCCCAGGTGCGGCTGAAGGGGGTGTGCCAGGGAAACCCAGTTCCAGCCCAGCCATGGGAGAGAATGCTTGTGTTCAGCTCTTTTCACCTCCATCGCCACCCCCTAGAAACTGCTTTCATGGGTTCTCTTCTGGAGAGGCTATGCGCAGCCGGTACCCCTGGCCATACACCGATTCCAGCCAATCTTGGGCCTCCACCTCTTTTAACCGTAGCCGCAACCGCCGCACCAACGCAGCCACGGCATTGCTCTCCGGCTCACAGCCCCATTCCCACACCGCCTGCTCGATCTGGCCCCGACTGAGCACCTGGTTGGGATGGCGCATCAGGTATTCCATCAATTGAAACTCCTTGCCCGAAAGCTGTACCTGCCTCCCCTGCCGCTCTAGGGTCAGGCTGGCCAAGTGCAAGTGCAGGGATCCCAGGCTGAGGCTGTCTCCTTGCCATTGGGGGGAACGGCGTCCCAAAGCCCGCACCCGTGCCAGCAGCTCCACCAGATCCACCGGCTTGACCAAATAGTCGTCCGCCCCCGCATCCAACCCCTGCACCACATCCGATGTTGCGTCTTTGGCAGTTAACATCAGCACCGGCGCACATCCCCCCGATTGGCGGTATTGCCGACAGAGCTGGATCCCGCTTGGCCCCGGCAGCATCCAATCCAAAATCAGGAGATCATAGGCTTTCTCCTCCATCAGCCAGGCAGCCATCTCCCCTTCCTTGGCACAGTCAACCACGTGGCCGCACTTGGACAGGGCAGCCTGTAAAGGCTCCAACTGTTCCGGGTCGTCCTCCACCAGCAAAATTCGCATCGTCCTGTGCGCCGTTGACCAAGACGGCCAGTTCCCACTGCCCAGGCTAGGATGGATCACGGAAATAGCCCTCTGCAAGGGAGAGAACAACGGTGGGGTGGCCCAAAATCCATCGGTGGCAAGATCTAGGGTTTGATTTTTGGCTGGTGCTGCCCTTGGCAGGGCTTCTTTTTGTGGCGGGGGGAGAGTGGGTGACGGGCCAAGCGCTGAGCCGTCCTCGCCGGCTAGAGCAACCTTTGGCGATTCGCAGCCAGCAACAAGCCACCTTGGCTCTGGATATTCTTTCCATTCAGGCGGAGATCCGCCGCTCCCGTGGCTACACCAAGGTGGAGGTGACTACCACCAATCCCCACCTGCGCAAGCTGGAATTTGAATTTCCACAACTGGATCCAGACCAGGTGTCGGCTCAGATTGCCCAAGAGCTTGGCCTTGCTCCCGAGCAAGTGCAGCGCCTGACCCGCTATAGCTTGGACTAGAGAGACACTCCAAGTCCGTTCAAAAAATGCGGGCTAACTGCTCGCAGGCAACTCTAATTTTCTCCAAGCTACCGGGATTGACCAAGCCGTAGTAGTCAAATCCATAAACTTTCCCAGTTTGGACGGCTTGCAACCGATTCCAAAAGGGGCGGGAACGGAAAAACGCCAAGGGATCCGCCGCCTCCGGGTTGACCACCAGCAGAACTTCTGGGTTGGCTTCCAGGATGCGCTCTGCCGAAAGGGTGACGTAGCCCCGAAAAGGCCCTTGGCTTTGCAAGGTAGCGGTGAGATTGTCCGCGCCAAAGCGTTCCAGCAGATCCCCGGCCCAGCTTTGCCGGTTGGGAGAAAGAATCGGCTGGGTGCCCACCAAGAGCAAGGTTTTGGGTCGAACGCGGGGCAGTTCCTGGGGCAAAAGGGATCCATACTGCCGCAGCAAGGGATCGGGATCCGCCCCCAAAGCAGCAGCCAGGGTGGCAATCGTCTCTTCCAAAGCAGCCCAACTGTCCACGCGGGTGAGGTAGGTGGGGATCCCCAGCTCCTGCAGCCGTTCTGCCAGAGCCTCGTGAAAGCCACTGGCCCCCACCACCCAGTCCGGTTGTAGGGCCACAAGCTGCTCCAGGTTGGGTTGGTTGCCCAGCCCCAGGCGGGTCAAGCCTTGGAAGCGGGGATCCTCCTCCAACAAACGACCGGCAGGGATCCCCACCAACCTATCGGGGGCCAAGCGATAGAGGATATCGGCAGTCAAGGTGGTGAGGCTGACTACCCGACGAAAAGGACTCTGTCTTGCTGACAGGAGTGGCTCCTGAGGGATCCGACCTTGGGCTTGGGCCAAACGCCCCATTCCCCAGGCCCCCACGCTGGCCAGACCAAAGGCGAACAGTTGACGGCGAGAAAGACGAGACAGCATAGACAATCTCCAAAACAATTCCCAAACAGCAATCAATTGAGGGTGAACTGGATGGGCACCACCACCCAAGACTCGATGGGGACGTTGTTTCTCAAGGCCGGGCTGAATTCCCACCGCTGCACCGCCTCCTGCGCTGCCCTATCCAGGGCGGGAAACCCACTGGAAGAGGCGATCTCCACCTGCTGCACCTGCCCCTGGGCATTGACCTTGGCCCGCAGCAGCACCTGCCCCTGTTGGCCGAGACGGCGAGCTTGAGGAGGGTAGGGGGGCGGAGGATTGCGACCGGGGATCGGGCGGGCCAGGATGTCCGGCTGGGGGTTGGCAGCCACTGTCGGTGGGGAGGAACTGGGGGTGGCAGGTGTTGGGGCAGAGGAATGGGGTTGGGCTGCACCTATACCGCCAGGTGTCCCAGTTTCAGGATCCCTTGGCCCCAATCTGCTCTCGCTGCCGGGGGAAGGCGGAGCGGCGGCAGTCTTTACGCTGGAACGGATCCCTTGGATCAAGGGGGTAAAGCGGGGCAGAGGGGTGCTTGAGGTAACCGGGGCGGAGGTGAGTGGAGTCGCTGGAGAGGTGGGGGTAACCGCCGGAGTTGGGGTGGGCTGTTGTGGCGGAGGAGTGGGTTGCGGGGTGGCTGTCGGTAATGGGGTCAGTGGAGGAGTAGGGGTGGGTTCTGGCTTTGCCGTGGGAATGGGTGTAGGGGTCGGTGGAGGCGTAGGGGTCGGAGTTTGCAGGGCCAGCAAAGATTCAGCCTCCGGGATGGCTGGCATCTCGATCTCTTGGGGCACAGGCTCCGGTGGGGATAGATCGTCTGCAGGGGGCGATTCCGGGGCCGGGCCGGGCGGCTCTGCTGTTGGCTCTGGTGGGAGAGATTCTATGGATTCTGAATCCGGTTCCAGCAACTGTGGCTCGGGATCCTCCAGCAAAAGCGTGACTGGGATCCGGAGTTCTGCGTCTGATAAAGGCCGGGATCCCCACCAAGCCAGCCCCAGCAGCGCCATCAGGTGCAAGAGGAGGGAAATCAACCCCTCCCGGCGCAGCGGTCGGGGATCCCTGGCTCGCAGGTGGAGGACGGTCCCCGGCGGATCTTCCCCCTCCTGGCAAGCTGTCCAGAGGGCAGCCCAGCTATAGCTGGCCACCCAAGCCTCTTGCAGCAGCTCCTCGGCACACTCCAGCCAGCCGCTCTCTCTTGCGCCAGCCCAAAGCCACAACGCCAACCAAGCCAGCCCCGCCTCCCAGGCCATGCCCGCCTGCTGCCAATACCACCCCTGCAGTCGCCACAAAAGCTGGGGACAGGACTTCCGAAGAAGAGAGAGGGATCCCTTGGGGGTGCGGGCAGGTGGCTCGGTGCGGGCAGGTGGCTCGGCAAGCATCGGTTAGAGCAGGATCCAGAGTAAACACGGCCTCGGGTCTTGGCCCCTAAAACCGGGTGGAAAAACTGAGCGCAGCATGCCGTCCCGGCTGGGCCAGCCGTTCCACTTCAGGGCCGACAAAGAGAGAGCGGGTTTCGGAGTAGAGAAAATACCTTTCATCAAAGAGATTGAACACCCCGAAATTCAATTGCCAGTTGTCGTCCAGGTTGTAGTAGCCCAGCAGATCCACCACGGTGTAGCCCTTGGGCACAAACGGAATTTGAGGTGGAGCGTTGGGGTTCCGTTGCACCACCTCCCGTTGCGGGTCGCGGGGATCCGCCACCAGCCTGGCCACCAACCTGGCTCCCCAGATCTGGCTGGGATCGTCGTAGTGCAGTCCCAGTACTGCCGTCAGTGGCTCAATGGAAAGGAGGGGTTTGTTTTCGGTGAGGTTATCCCCCACCGCCCAGGCAAAGCTGCCATTGAGGCTCCAGCCGGTCAAATCGGGGCTGAAGAAGTACTGCCCGGTGGCTTCTACACCATAGATGCGGGCCCGACTGACGTTCTGGCTCTGAAAGAGAGTCACCGGTGGAGGTGGCGGGCTCCCTGGCGGGCCGGGGGGTGAAGGCTCGGATCCCACCTCCCGGAAAGCCTCGATAAAGTCGTTGTAGGTGTTGTAGTAGGCGGCCAAGCTAAAGCTGGCCTGGGGGTAGATCCCCCGCAACCCCACTTCAAAGCCTTGGCTGGTTTCCGGTCGCAAGTTGGGATTGGAAAGGGTGCGGTAGCGGAAGAAGGGGCTGACCAGGTTGGTGAAGCCGCTGTTGATTTCGTTGTACTGAGGGGCCCGAAAACCGGTGTTGTACTGGGCCGTAAAGGTGAGGTTGGGGTTAATCCTCCACACCAGGCCCACCTTGGGAGAAATGGCATCGGCAAACAGGCTGGCGGCTTCTGCCCCACTTTTCAAGAAGGCTTCGTCAGGGCTGGGGGTGAGGCGGTAGGTGTCGTAGCGGATGCCGGGGATGAGGGTAAAGTTGCCGCCCCCAAAGTCGATCTCATCTTGCAAATACAGCCCAAAGCGCACGGTATCGGAGTCGGGAAAATCTTTGGTGGGAAAAGTGTCCGGGGGGATGTTTTGGGTGACTGCCCCGGTCAGCAGGTTGGTTTGGAAGCGGTTGCGGGGACGTTCGTTGCGGGTGGTGGAGATCTCCATTCCATACACCAAGCGGTGGGAGAGATCCCCGGTTTGGAAGCGGCTCTGGGCCTGTACGCTGGCTCCCAGAATGTTGCTGACCAGCTCGTTGAAGGTATCCCGACGCACAGGCACGGGCCGACCTTGTACCGTGAGGGTGCGTTCTTCCACGCTGGGCTCCTGGGTGCGGGCCGGCTGGTAGTAGATCTGGACGGTGGCCAGCTCAAAAGCGGGGGTATCGGGGTTGGCGTAGCGATATTCCAAGCTGAGGCGGCTGCGCTCGGTCTCAATGGTCTCCCTGAAAAAGCGGATGCTGGGATCCAGGTTGCGGGGCGAAAAGGTGGTGGTGGTGCGGTTGTTGAAGTATTCCGCCGTCAGGGTGAGGCTGTCAAAGGGACTGAAGCGATAGACCAGCTTGGCCAGAACATTGTCTCCCTCCACCGTCTGCCGATCCTTGAAACTGGGATCCGCTTTAATATCCGGCTCTCTGGCGTCGCGGCGAGTGTAGATGAGCAGGGCCTCTAAGTTATCCTGCCGACCCGCCAAGCTAAGGGTGTTGACGTACCCTTGGTTTTTGCTGTCGTACTGGCTGGACAGGCCCACATGGCTGTCCCGTTCCCCCAGCAGATCGGCTGGATCCAGGGTGGTATAGGTCACCACACCCCCCAGCGCGTCGCTGCCGTAGAGGGTGGAGGCGGGGCCGCGGATAATTTCTACAGTTTTCAGGGTCTCCAGCTCAAAGGTATCCCGGCCAATGGTGAAGGGGCCGAAGGAAAATCGCTCCGGCTGGCGGATCCCATCCACCTGGATCAACACCCGGTTGGCGTCGAGGCCGCGGATGTTGAAGTCCTGCAGGCCGTAGCGAACGCTGCGCCGCACGCTTACCCCCGGCTCGTAGCGCACCAGATCCTGAATGTTTTGAACCAGCTCCCGCCGCAACCGCTCCCGGTCGATGACGGTAATGCTGGCGGGTGAGTCGGCCAAGGTGCGCTCGGTGCGAGTACCAGTTACGGTGACCTGTTGCAGGTTAAAGATCGGCGTGCCTTCCTGCTGGAGAGCCCGAAGTTCGGCCTGTAGCCGCTCCACCTCTGCCTGATCCCCCCGCCGGCGAGCAGCCTCTATTTGCGCCTCCAGCTCCCTAATCTGCTCTTGCAAGGTGGTCGGCGCAGGAGTGGCCTGGGCCAACAGCGGCGGAGTTGTCGAATCAGGGATCCGGGCATTGGGCTGAGCCTGGGACAGGGATCCCCAGCCCACTCCAAAACTCAACCCCAAACTCACCACCCGCCACCAACGACCGTTCACGCGCATAACCTCTCATGCTCCTCGAAATCCACAACAGGGAAAATTCACTGCAAAACCGGACAAACCCTCCCTCAGCACCCTGACACCGGCAGGGAGAGGAGCCTTGCTGCCGCTGGAGCTGTGCTGCGCAGGGGGCAAAGCTGTGGCCCTACCGGAGTCGAGATCCACTCCACCTCCAGGCCAAACACCTGTCGCACCCGGCTGGGGGTCAACACCGCCAAGGGAGACCCCAGGGCCTGCATCTGGCCGGATCCCAGCAAGGCAATCTGCTCGCTGTAGCGAATGGCCAAATTCAGGTCGTGCAGCACCGTAACTACCGTCAGGCCCTGCTCCTGCTTCAGCCGTTGCAACAGCTCCAGCAGCTCCAGTTGGTGGCGCAGATCCAAAAAGGTGGTGGGCTCATCCAACAGCAACACCTGCGGCTCCTGCACCAAAGCCAACGCCAGAAAAGCCCGTTGCCGCTCGCCCCCCGAAAGGGTTTCCACCCGCCGCAGCGCCAGGGATCCCAGTCCCGTCTGCTCTAGAGCCCACTCCACCCGCTGCCAATCGGCCCGCGTCAACTGCCACGCCCACCAGGGCTGGTGGGGAGAACGCCCCAGACTGACCAATTGCCGCACCGTTAGCCCTGCCGGGATCCGCTGCTGCTGCGGCAAAAGAGCCAACTGCCGGGCCACCTGCTTTGGAGTGAGTTGAGCGTGCAGATCCCGACCGCCCAAGTACACGCGCCCAGCTTGGGGAATCAGAACCCGACTCAACAGTCGCAGCACCGTCGATTTGCCGGAACCATTGGGGCCGACAATGCTTAGCCATTCCCCCTTTTGCACGCTGAAGCTCACTTGTCGCACCACCGTCCGGGATCCGTAGCCCCCGCTCAAATCCTCGACCTGCAGGATGGGCTCTCTCATCGCCCTGCCCCCTGCTGCCACAGCAGCCAGCCGAAAAAGGGAGCCCCCATCACAGCGGTGACAATCCCCACCGGCAGCTCTATCGGGCCCAAACGGCTCAGGATGTCGGCACCGCTCAGCAGGGTCGCCCCTGCCAAGGCAGAAAGGGGCAACAGCCAGCGGTAATCGGATCCCACCCCCTGCCGCACCATGTGGGGCACCACCAAACCGACAAAGCCGATCAACCCCCCCACACTGACAGCGGTTGCCGCCAGCCAAGCCGCCACCAGGCCAATCACCACCCGCGTCCGCGCCAGAGGGATCCCCAAGCTCACCGCCATCTCTTCCCCCAAGCTCAGCAGGTTTAAAGCCCGCGCCTGCCCCCATCCCAATCCCAAGCCGACCAGGATATACGCCCCGGCCACCTGCACCTCTGGCCAGCCCCGCCCGCTCAAGCTGCCGATCAACCAGGTGAGAGCCACCTGCACCCGGTCATCTGCCATCAACAACAAGGTGGAGCTAATGGCCCCAAACAGGGCGCTGACGGCCACCCCCGCCAAGATCAGCCGCTCCACCGCCAGTCCCGAGGGAGTACGCGCCAACCCGTACACCAACACGGTAGTCAGCACCCCGCCCACCCAAGCGGCCAGGGGCACCCAAGCCGTCCACTCTCCCAAGGTGAGCAACCCCACCGCCGCCAGGCCCGCCCCCGCCGAAATGCCCAGCAGGTAGGGATCCGCCAGCCCATTGCCCAGCATCCCCTGCAACAGGGCCCCTGCCATCCCCAGAGCCGCCCCCAGCAACTGGGCCAAGAGCGCCCGCGGCAGCCGCAACTGCCAAACAATCGTCTGCCGAATGGGATCCCCCTGCCCCCACAGGGCTTGCCAGAGTTCTGGGAAAGTCATGGGAACGGATCCCAAAGCAATCGAGACCAAAAGTACTAGGAAAATGAAACTCAATAGCAAACAGGTCAAACCGATTGGCGAGAGCAGCCGCTTTCTTTGCCCCCAGCCTCTGCCCCCCTCAACCTCTGTATACGGACACTCGCGATCGACCAGCACCGGGAAAACCTCTCGATCTTTGCCCAGGAAGAGAGCCTTCTGAGGCCAAGAAACCCCCTCCGCCCGCAAGGGCGGGATGAAAAACTCAGCCAAGTTGGCCAGGCCTCCCTCCCGAGCTTTATTGAAAGTCAAACTCAACAAAACGTAGTCGCTAGAATAGCAAGGCTTCTTGGATGTTGCAAGTCAGTTTCAATAGCTTGTGCCTAAATTTCTCCCTCTTGCGCTTCAGGGCTTTTGGACAAGACCGGGCAGCGCCTCTGCCCAGCCATTCAGACTTACCTCAGGGGGGATCCAACTACCCTGAGCGAGGTCATTTCAACCAACTGCGAAATGGCAATTACCTAGCTTCCCTCTCCCCAGAGGAGGAGGGCTGGGGAAATGTCTCATACTTCATCTAGATCTAGAATGGCCCAAGCTGATCGGTCCGGTTTGGCCAGGCTCTCAACCTTGAGCCCATTGCTTGCAAACGTTTTGATGCCATGACTTCTCCCGCCGAGCATACTTGGAATGCCCTGGAGGTGGATCCCGCCCTGCTCACCCCCATGATGCAGCACTATGTGGAGCTGAAGCGGCAATACCCGCACGCCATCTTGCTCTACCGCCTGGGGGATTTCTACGAGATGTTTTTCCAGGACGCCCAGCGGGTGTCGCGGGAGCTGGAGCTGGTGCTCACCGGGCGGGAAGCAGGGGCCATAGGGCGGGTGCCCATGTGCGGGATCCCTTACCATGCTTTCGACCGCTACGCTGCCCAGTTGGTGGCCAAAGGCTATGCCCTGGCCGTCTGCGACCAGATGGAGCCGGCAGATCAGGCCAAGGGCTTGGTGCGGCGGGAAGTGACGCGGGTGATCACCCCTGGCACCGTCCTCGAAGAGGAGCTGCTGCAGGCGCGGCAAAACAACTACCTGGCAGCCGTCGTGCGGCTCAAAGGATCGAAGCAGGCTCCCTGCCGCTGGGGCCTAGCCTATGCGGATATCTCCACCGGCGAGTTCTGGGTGTGTCAGAGCGAGGGGCAAGAGCAACTGGAGCAGGAACTGGCCCGGCTGCAGCCGGCAGAGGTTTTGCTGCCCACCGAGGAGGGGCTGGGACTAGGCCTCATCCGTCCAGGGGATCCCCAGAAGCCCCTGGGTCTCCCCAACCAATACGCCTATACCCTGCGCCCAGCCGAACCTTTTGAACTGGCGGTAGCGCGGGAGAACCTCATGCAGACCTACGGCCTGCGCTCTCTGGAAGGATTGGGCTGTGAGGGATTGCCTCTGGCGGTGCGAGCAGCGGGAGGGCTTTTGCACTACCTAGAAGAAACCCATTCGCCTCAGCGGTGCGTAGCACCAAAGACCCTGCTGCAGCCTTCTCCCCAGGGAGGCCACCCGCTCCTGCCTCCCCCGCGCACCTACCAGCTCACGGACTACCTCATCTTGGATGCCCAAACCCGGCGTAACTTGGAGCTCACCCAGACCATCCGAGAGGGGGCTTTTGTGGGATCCCTGCTCTGGGTGCTGGATCACAGCCGTACAGCCATGGGGGGGCGCACTTTGCGGCGCTGGCTAATGCAGCCTTTGCGGGATCTAGAGCAAATTCGCCTCCGCCAAGACACCATCCAAGAGCTTTTGGAAAACCCTTCTCTGCGGGCCCGCCTGGGATCCCTTCTGGACTCTCTGTACGACCTGGAGCGGCTGGCCAACCGCGTCGGATCGGGCACCGCCAACCCGCGCGAGATGGTGGCCTTGGGATCCTCCTTGGGCAAACTGCCCCAGTTGGCCGAGCTGGTGGGGGAAGCCAAGACTCCCCTCTTGCAAAGCCTGCAACAGGTGGATCCCGCCCTGGTTGAGCTGGGCCAACGCATCGAGCACACCCTCCTGCCCTCCCCTCCCCCTGTGCTCACCGAGGGGGGCCTCATCCGAGCCGGCGTGGATCCCGAGCTGGACAGGCTGCGGCAGCAGGTGGAGCAAGACCGCCAGTGGGTTGCCCAGTTGGAAAAAAGCGAGCGCGACCGCACTGGGATCCCCACTCTCAAGGTGGGCTTCAACAAGGCCTTCGGCTACTACCTCAGCATCAGCCGCGCCAAGGCCCACCAAGTCCCCAAAGAGTACATCCGCAAGCAAACCCTGACCAACGAAGAGCGGTTCATTACCCCCGAGCTCAAAGAAAAAGAGGCCCGCATCCTCACAGCCCAAACCGACATCAACCAGCGGGAATACGAGCTGTTTGTGCAGTTGCGCCAAGAGGCAGGATCCCGGGCCGAAGCCATCCGCCAAGTGGCCCAGACCCTGGCTGCCGTCGATGCTCTGTTTGGCCTGGCGGAAGTGGCAGTGCAGCAGGGATACACCCGTCCCCTCCTCACAACAGACCGCCGGCTGATCATCGAGGAGGGTCGCCACCCGGTGGTGGAAAAATCCCTGCCCCAAGGCCTCTTCGTGCCCAATTCGGTGCAACTGGGATCCCCCCACGGCCCCGATTTGATCGTCCTCACCGGGCCCAACATGTCCGGCAAGTCCACTTACCTGCGGCAAATTGGGCTCATCCAAATCCTGGCCCAGATGGGCAGCTTTGTCCCCGCACGGCGGGCAGAGTTGGGCCTCTGCGACCGCGTATTTACCCGCATTGGCGCTGTGGACGATCTGGCTACCGGCCAGTCCACCTTCATGGTGGAAATGAACGAGACCGCCAACATCCTCAACCACGCCGGCGAGCGCTCCTTGGTGCTGCTGGACGAGATTGGCCGAGGCACCGCTACCTTCGATGGCCTTTCCATTGCCTGGGCGGTGGCAGAGTACCTGGCTACCCAAGTGCGGGCCCGTACTGTCTTTGCCACCCACTACCACGAGCTCAACCAACTGGAGACCCTGCTGCCCAACGTGGCCAACTTCCAGGTGGTGGTCAAAGAGCTGCCGGATCGCATTGTCTTCCTGCACCAGGTGCAGCCGGGGGGGGCAGATCGCTCCTATGGCATTGAGGTGGGGCGCATGGCCGGCCTGCCCCAGCCGGTGATCGAGCGGGCCAAACAGGTGCTGGCCCTAGTGGAAAAACACAGCCGCATCGGCCTGGGCCTGCGCAACCAAGGAAAAAGCCAACCTGCCCAGAAGAACTGCAAAAAAGAGCCCGCTCCCAATCGCAGCCCCGATTCCGCCGTTGGGGATCAACTGTCTTTGATCCCAGCACCTCTCTCTCCCGATTGGCCTTAGACTCCCTTACCCCTAATCCAGATCCCGTTCTTGCAACCCCAGGGCTGCAGCCAGCCCATCCAGCTCATCCCGATGCCCCTCCACCCACAGGTGGGATCCAGAAGCCGTTGGCGTTCGTTCCCAGGACGAGAGCGGGACAGAGTCCTCGTCGGCTTCCTGCAGTTTCAGGCGGATTTGCTCCGGGCGTTGGTTGCGCCGCCAGTAGTACCAACCCGCCCAGGGGGAGGCCAGCACCAACATCCAAGGCCAAGCGCCCCACCCCGGCTCAAGGGTCTGCAGCACCAAGGCCAAACAGGCCAGTCCCGTCCCCGCCAGCCCCGTCAAAAAAAGGGCCAGCCCCACGCTAGCCTGACCTTGCCCTGCAAAGGTGGCGATCCCCTCGGCATCGGCGGACTGGAGACGATAGCCGCGCCCTTCCAAGTGCTCTCGCAGAGCGGATCCCATTTCTTCCAGGCTGCGACTGCTAAAGTAGAGGCGACTCTCCACGCGATCCTTGCCCGCAGCTCGCAGAAAAAAGAATAGACCGATGGCCAATAGAGTCGTCAACGCCAAGGTTGAAACCTTTTCCCCCGTTAGCGGGGCTATGGCCAACCCAAGTGCCTGAGCAGAGCCCAGTCCGCCCAGAGGAAGGGGGTTGACCTGTTCGGGGAGTCTGGATCCCCCACAGCTGGGTGGGATAGGTGAATGGGAACAGTTCATCGAATAGAATCGAATAGATTGGAATAGGCAAAGCAATTTACACGCTACCTTTGAAGTTTAGACCCTCTAGGATGGATGGGTTACTTCCCCCAAGGACGAGCTGCTGGGTTCACCCTGAGGGCAATACGCTTTTTCGCAGTGGCGGTGACGGTTGAACTGGGGGGATCCTACGCTGGATCTCATGCCTCTGAGATGAGAAATGCAACTATAATTAAAATTAAGTTATGATAAGGGACTCACGCTCTACCCGTTGCGTGATCCCTTCACTGCCACGTTAGCCTTTCTCTGTGGGGTATGGGCATGAGGTCGGGTTGAGGAAGAGGTCAATGTGTGATTTTCCTCCGAATGCCGCAAGGCGTTGAGCAAAGGGGAACACTTAAGCTTAACCCGCTCCACATCGTTTACCATCCCTCTCTCAGCCCACTGAACTGCCTACCCCTGTCGCTACATCAGCAACACCCTACATGTCTAACTACGAACCTGAACTCAACGACATTTTGTTGGATGGCCCCGCCGATCTCCTCGAGGCCGCCGAAGAAGCAGAGGTGGATCTGGCCGATGGCGAGTTTCTGGAAGAGGAGCCAACCCGCCGCTCCACTGATCTGGTGCGCCTCTATTTACAGGAGATTGGTCGTGTTCCTCTTTTGGGGCGCGATGAAGAGGTGGCCCTGGCCCAAAAAGTCCAAGACTACATGAAGCTCTTGGATTTGCGCCTGCGCCTGCAGAAAGAGTTGGGACGGGATCCCACTCTTGCGGAATGGGTGGCTAAGGCCAACCAGTACCCCGAGTGGGCGCAACTGACCCCTGAAAAGCTGCAGCAGATTCAGCGGATTGGCAAGCGTGCCAAAGAACACATGATCAAGGCCAACCTGCGCCTGGTGGTGTCGGTGGCGAAAAAGTACCAAAACCGCGGCTTGGAGCTGTTGGATCTGATCCAAGAGGGTACGCTGGGCCTAGAGCGGGCGGTGGAAAAGTTCGACCCAAAAAAGGGCTACCGCTTCAGCACCTACGCCTACTGGTGGATCCGGCAGGGCATTACCCGCGCCATTGCCACCCAAAGCCGCACCATCCGCCTGCCCGTTCACATCACCGAGAAGCTGAACAAGATCAAAAAAGCGCAGCGCAAGCTCTCCCAGGAAAAGGGCCGTACTCCCACCATCGAAGACATCGCCTCCGAGCTGGAGATGACGCCGCCTCAAGTACGCGAGCTGTTGGTACGGGTGCCCCGCTCGGTTTCTCTGGAAACCAAGGTGGGCAAAGACAAGGACACCGAACTGGGGGATCTGCTGGAAACTGACGACATTTCTCCAGAAGAGACCATGATGCGGGAAGCCCTGCATCGCGATCTACAGCAGTTGCTCTCGGATCTCACCAGCCGCGAGCGGGATGTGATCCGCATGCGTTTCGGCTTGGGGGATGGGCGCACCTATTCGCTGGCGGAAATCGGTCGCGCCTTGGATCTGTCGCGAGAGCGGGTGCGGCAAATTGAGGCCAAAGCCCTGCAGAAGCTGCGTCAGCCGAAGCGGCGCAACCGCGTGCGAGATTACCTGGAAGCTATCAGCTAGTTCCGGCTTGCCCACTGGCTCCCCCAGCGTCCTACCCGTTTCCGCAGTCGGGCTGCTGCCCACTCCACTTCTGGGATCCGCAGGTAGAGAGCTCCGGCGGCGAACAAGCTTAGACCTAAACCCGCGGCCAGCCCGGCCCAAATGATGGCGGTGAGCAGGGGAGACCCCACAATCTCGTAGGAGCGCAGTTGGGTCCACAGCCAATGGCTCAGTCCCCCGGCCAGGACGGTGCTCCCCAGCAATGGCAGTAGGGCTTGTCCCATCTCCCGCCAAGGGATCCCTGGCAGGCGCTGGTGGAGGCGGATCCCCAGTCCGATCACGGCTATCAGGTTGACGCCGGCGGTGGCCAGGGCAATGCCCGGCGCTCCAAAAGCCTGCAAAAATAGAAAGTCCAGTAGGGCATTCAGGCCAATGGCCATGCTGCTGATGCGCAGAGGCGTAGCCCCATCCTCCAGGGCATAGAAGATCCGCACCAGCACATCCCGCAGCAGGTAACCGGTCATCCCCAGACCATAGGCCATGAGCAGGGCTGCCACCTCTTGTGTCACCTCCGGCGTAAAGCGCCCCCGCTGGTAGGCCACTTGGACAATGGGCTCGGCCAAAGCCACCAACAGCATCGACAGGGGCAGGGTCACAATTGCCGTAAGCATCAGCCCTTGGCGGATACGCTGGCGCAGCTCCGGCCAACGGGATCCATCCCCTGCCAACTGGGCATAGAGAGGCATCAAGGGCACCAGCACCATGTTGGAGAGGATCCCCAGCGGCGTTTGTACCAGAAGCTGGGCATATCCCAAGTTGCCGATGGTGCGATCCCCAGGTACGAAAGAGGCAAAAAACAGATCCACATAAACATTGATGTGGATCATCCCGGAGGAGATCACCGCCGGCAACATCAGCAAGCCCACCGCCCGTACCTGCGGGGATCCCCACTCAAAGCGCAGGCGCGGTCGCCCCAGCCCTAACCGCATCTGGAGCGGAACTTGGGCCAACCATTGGGCAATGGCCCCGATGAGCACGCCCCAGGCCAGCAAAGTTGGGATCCCCGTCCATCCCAGCGTGACCAGGATCCCGATCACCGCCAAGCTGGAGATCAGCGGGCTAAGGGCAGGCAAGGCGTAGTGTTCGGCAGCATTCAGCGCTCCAAAGCCGATGCCAATCCACCCCGAGAGCAAGGCCAAAGGGGCCATGATCCGCAGTTGCGCAGCGGCCAGAGCATGGACTTCGGGGCTGGCTCCCGGCGCATTCAGGCGCACCACCCAGTCCGCTCCCCACCAAAGGCCCAAGCTGACCAGCAGGAGCAGGCAGCCTACCAAGGTGGAAATGGATTCCAGCCAGGCAGCCGCATCCTCCCTGTCCCGATCCCGCTGCTTTTTGAGGACACTGACGATGGCGCTGTGAAAAGGGCCGTTGATCCCTCCCAGCAGAATCAACAGAAAACCGGGCAGGATGTAGGCTACCCCGAAGGCGCTGTACTCCGGCCCCGAGCCATACACTGCTGCAATCAAAGCTTGGCGAATAAAGCCTATGCCCTTACTGAGCAAGGTCGCCCCGGCCACCAAGCCCGCCACCGACATCAACGAACGGGATGGCCCTGCTGAAGGAGATCCCCCAGGGATCTCTTCCTGAGTGGCAGACTCCTCCATTACCTTGTGTCCTGCACCCCAACCACTGCCTCAACAACAAAGTAAGCTACCCGGCTCCGACCGCTAAGCGGTACGGAGCGGGCTTTCAGTAGCCCTGAGCCTGCTCTGCTCTACCAGAGAACA
>NZ_JANSHM010000043.1:0-23680 GCF_047461635.1 Synechococcus sp. W55.2
GGTCGTTGTTATTAAGCCCCCGGTTGGGGGCAAATCAGCCGCCCCCCACCCCGGCTTGGCGCCCCGCGCGGCCCCCCCCGCCAATTCAACGGCCCACCGCGGGGGGCCAAAACCCCCCGGCCAGCGAGGGTGGTGTGGACTTTCTGCGGGTCGTCGGATCCCCGGAGGAGGAGCTGCAACAGGTAGCGCGGCAGGCCATTGCAGCCGCCCAAGCTTTTCCCGGCCAAACGGTGGCCATTCTGGTCACCACTAACGAGCTGGGGGGCAAAGCCCTCAGCTATCTCCAGGAAATGGGAGCGGAGCGGGTGATCGATCTGTTGCGGGGCAGTCCCAGTCAGCGGCGGGTGTTGTTGCAGCTCAAGGGAATCATCGACTGGTTTGCCCAGCCCACTGCCCCCACTCGCTTGGCTGCTGCTGTGGATTGCTTGGCGGATTGGGCGGGGATCCCACGTGCTGAACTGGGGCCGATGTTGACCTGGATCCGCGCCTCTCTGCCGGAGCGGCTGCTATTTCCCAACTTTGGTGAGGCTCCCGCCCTGCCCGATGGCCCGCCTTGGCAGAACTTGGGCAGGCTGCTGCGCACCCTTGCCGGTTGGCTCCGGGCCGGGCGCTCCCCTTGGCCGGAGGTGCTGAATGTGATCGTTCAAAGCCTCTACCGCAAGCCGGAAGAGCTGTTTGTGGGTCGCTATGTAATCGATCAGCTGGAGCAGGTGCTGGGATCCCTGCCCGAGATCGATTGGCAGGAGATCGCCCAAGAATTTCAAGTGATTCTGGATCACCGCCTCAACAACTTGCCTTCGGAGATCTTCGCCTTCGACCCCGAGCCGGGCAGCATCACTGTCACGACTCTGCATCGGGCCAAGGGGCTGGAATGGGATCAGGTGTTCATCCCCCAGGTGTCGGCCTACGAGTTTCCCACCCAGTACGGGGAGCGAACCCTGGGGCTGAAGTTTTTGGATGAAGTGGATATGCAGGCAGAGGCCCTGGCTCAGTTGCGACAGCTCAGCCCCAAAGGCGGCTGGGAGCTGCAGGCCGACTCGGCCACCAAGCAAGCCTTTTTGGATTTGGCAGCAGAGCGATTGCGGCTGCTGTATGTGGGCATCACCCGCAGCAAACGACGGCTCACCCTCTCGGTATCCAGCCAATCTCGCTTTGGCACAGAGCAGAGTTCATCTTTGGTGTTTCGGGTGTTAAGTCGCAGTTTTAGGGCCGGTTGACCGGGTGAGTCTCTCGTTCTTCATGGATTGGCAACCTGCTAGCATGGCTAAGCCCGATAGCGCTTGCGCGCCGCCTTGCGGCAATGGGGCAGTCTTTCAGAAGCTATGGATATTCTGCAATGCAACCTCGGCGTATTGCCCGCGAACTGGCCCTGCTGGGGGTCAATCAACTGCCAGCCACGGCGGCCAAACTGAGCGAAAAACAACTGGAGGACTTGCTGCTGGCAGCCATCCGCGCCCTGAGTGAAGAGACCCATGAAACCCTCTCCACAGCGGCGGCGGAAATCCAGCGCAGCGACCGTTTGTTGCACGAGAGCGATCCTCTATTGTTGGCCGATTCGGATCCCAAGGAAGAGGGTGGATCCCGCTCCGTCACCCTCCGCCTTCAGCAGGCCCAACGACACCTGCAGCGCCTGGAAATCACTCTGAAGGAGGCGGACGTTCCTGACCCCAATGCCTTACGGGGGGAATTGCTGGAGCTAATCCAGCAGGTGCAAGTGGCCCTCGGCAACGCCGGCCAAGCCTTAGAACACCTGGAACAGCGGCTGCACAGCGTCCGCCACATCTTGGATGAGGTTGTCCAGTTGTCCCAAAGAGCAGTCAACCGGGTGGGCGTTGCCCTGTCCATGCCGGAACTGTTGTACATTGCCCAATCCCAAGAAGTGCGCGCCTACGCTTTGCAACTGTTAACTGCCCTGCGAACCCACAAGGAGGCGATTGATGCTCGTTTGCAAAAGGCTTTGGTGGGTTGGCAATTGCAGCGGGTTGGTCGGATCGAACGAGATATCCTGCGCCTGGCGGTGGTGGAGATGGAAATACTGGCCAGCAGCCCCGTGAAGGTTGCCATCAACGAAGCTGTAGAATTGGCCAAAAAATACGGGGATCCTGAGGCCGCCGCTTTCGTCAACGGAGTGCTGCGACGGGTAGTGGACAGCCAGATGGAGACCCACCGGGGTCGGGATCCCTCCCTCCCTGGTTCTGGCTCCGGGGGCTGAGCAGATCACTGGGGATCTTCCTTGCCAGGATAAAAGTCGGGATCCATCACCTGCTCAAATGTGTAGGGACACTGGGCAGGCAGATCTGCTTCAGACAATGGCGTTTCTCTCACCACCAACAGGATCCCGTCCTGGTGAGCCTCTTGCAGGGCTGCCGAAAGATCGGGCTTGAGGCTGGGACTGTCTTTGAGCAATCGCTGGATCTGGCGGCGTTGTTCAGTAATCGTTGCCCGGCAACTTTTGCCTCGCAGGTGGGGTTGCAATTGCCACTTCAGCAAATGCCCTACCAGGATCCCCAGCCGGTGCAGCAATTCCCGGCGTTCTTGCCTGCCCAAAGCCTCGATTTCCTCCACCAAGTTGGCGATATCCAGTTGATCCCACTGCCCCGATTTCAGCAGTGCGGCTTGCTTTTGCGTCCAGGCATAGAAGTCGTACTCGTAAAGTTGCATGCTTCATTGCCTAACTGGGCACTGGCCAAGGAGATCTTACTGACCCCGAACTACCCCTTTTTACCTTGAGCTCATTGATTTCCCGGACTAGGCCAAGTCCGGGAATGCTTGCGGAAAGCGGGTTTTGCCGGTTGGTTGGGGAAAGCGGGCGATGAGACTCGAACTCACGACATCCAGCTTGGGAAGCTAGCGTTCTACCACTGAACTACGCCCGCGTAAGTCAATCTCAAGTTTAGCAAGCTGAAACCCTTGCTGAATCTAACCTATCACGTTCCCGACCCCTTGAGTAGGTGGGGAGTTGGGGGGGCATATTTTGCCCGCAATTTGACCAGCAGGGAATGACGTCGAGAGACAAAGCTATCGTGCATGCTGGGGCAGGGCGAGAGTGGGTTAATCATCTTTCACATGGGATCCCTGGTACAACTGAGGCAGTATTCTGTCTGCGGCCTATGTCCAGCATCCTCCTGCTCTCCGGTAGTCCCAGCACTCCTTCTCGCTCAGAAGCCGTTTTACATCACGCTGCCGGGATCCTGTCCGATCTGGGATTGACCACTCAGTTTGTTTCGGTGCGGGATTTGCCCCCAGAGGATCTGGCACTGGCCAAGTTCGATAGCCCTCAACTCAAGGCAATTCAGCAAAAGGTGGCCCAAGCTACCGGGATCGTCATCTCTGCTCCCGTTTACAAAGCCTCCTATCCAGGTGTGTTGAAGGCACTGCTGGATTTGCTGGATCAAGACGCCTTTACCGGTAAAGTGATTCTCCCCATTGCCACCGGGGGAACCCTGGCCCATCTGCTGTCCATCGACTTTGCGATGAAACCTGTGCTGGCGGTGATGGGGGCAACCCACATCCTGAGAGGGGTTTATATCCTGAGTTCTCAAATTCAGTTGGACGCTGCCGGAACACTACAGCTAGAGGCCGACATCGAGGAACGTCTGCGAGCAGGGCTGCAGGCACTTGCGCAGGCGGTGAAATAGAAGAAATCAGAATTTTGCGGAGACTGGCCGAATACGGGATTGGTGCCCTGGGCCCGGAACCGGTTGCGGCAATCTATTCCGAAAAGTGCATAGGTGATTGCCCAGTCAGGCCCGAGAAGCCGCGGAAGAGCCGACGGCAAGGGATCCCTTTTGCGGGTATGGCCGGATTAAATTTCTATAAATCCCCCAAAAAACCTGCAAAACCGTAAGTTATGATACAGACATAGGATAAATCGTTCACCTCTGCAGTTGGCTCACCAGTGGCCTGGAGCTGTGCAGAGACGGAAGTAGGGGTCTTCCCGAAGGAACGCGCCTCAACTGAATCGCGCCACTCTTTCCGTGGCGTAGGGCCCAACGACAACAAACTCAACCCTTCGTTGATGGAGGCGATATATGAAACTCTCTTTCCGTGGCAACACCTTTGACTACGTTCCTGCGCATACTCAGCTCAGTGATGAGGAGTTGCAGGCTCAGTATCGCGGTCAAACCTTCTGGGCGCATCACACCAGCAAGAAAGCGATGCCTCACCCTCATCAGCCCCTGACCTACCGGGGCGTAAGCTACTGAGGTGAATACTGTTTGCCCTTGTAGATGAGGTGGGGATCCTCTGGAAATCTCCATAAGGGCTGGATAAAGACTGGGCGGCCCCGTTTGGGGTCGTTTTTTGAGGCAAAGCAACACCCCCAGAAGGAGCAGCACCCGTTCCACCTGAGAAGCAAGTAGATGGGTCTGGGCCTGCCGAGTTGAGTTTGAACGAGTTGAGTTTGAAATGGGAGCGATGCCGAGACAGGGTGCGCTAAGATGCGGTTCCAAGCGATAATGGCCTTAGCAACTTGCCCTACAGGGATCCGCTGCGATGGAAGCGTTTTTCGAGTTTCTCTGGTCGGCTTCGGCCATCTTGCTGGTGATCTTGGTGCTGCTGCACAGCCCTAAGGGGGATGGGTTGGCGGGCATTGGCGGGCAGGCCCAGCTGTTCTCCAGCTCCAAGAGTGCTGAGCAAAACCTCAACCGCATCACCTGGACGGTAGCGACCCTTTTCCTCTCCATCAGCGTGGTGTTGGGGGCGGGCTGGCTCTCGGCAGCCACAGGGCCATAGGGATCCCTTTCCGTGTTGGCGATTTACCTGCATGGATTCGGCTCTGGGCCGCAGTCGGCCAAGGCAACTTTCTTTCGGCAGCGGCTGCAGCAGGTGGGGATCCCTGTTCAGGTGCCTGATCTGAACCAGGACAATTTTGCCCAGCTCACCTTGACCCGCCAGATCCAGCAGGTTTCCAGCCAGCTTGCCGAGATGAACTACCCCCCTGTCACCCTCATCGGCTCTAGCTTGGGGGGCCTGGTGGCTGCTTGGGTTGCCGAACGACAACCTTGCGTGCAGCGCTTGGTGCTCTTGGCGCCGGCTTTTGGCTTTTTAGGCCATTGGCTGCCGCGGCTGGGGGCAGAGGCGGTGGAGACTTGGCAGCGAACCGGACAACTCATGGTGTTTCACTACGGAGAAGGCCGCCCTCTCCCTTTGGAGTACGGCTTTGTCGCCGATGCCCAGCGCTACCCGGATGGGGGGTTACGACGGCCTGTGCCCACCCTAATTGTGCACGGGATCCAAGACGACACCATCCCCATTCAAGCCAGTCGAGACTATGTGGCCCGTCGCCCCTGGGCCCAACTGGTGGCGGTGGAGAGTGACCACGCCCTGACGGATGTGTTGGATCCCATCTGGCAGATCACCAGCCGCTTCTGCGGGTGGGGGATGGAGACGGGGCAGTAGGGTTGTTAAGAGGATCCCTGTCCCGTGCTTGCCCATTCGCGAAAGCGTCGCGTAGCGATAATGTCTATGCAATCCAAAGTGCTGTGCCTACAACAGGGGAAGGCTGACGTGACTGCCGGCTTGCTCTTCGATATGGACGGGGTGATTGTGGATTCGGAACCAATCCATGCCCGCGCCGGGGCCATTGCCCTGCAACGCTGCCACCTATCCCTGGATTTGGCCCCCATCTCCCTGCAGTTCAAGGGGCGCACCGACCGCGACATGTTCGAGTACCTTGTCCAACACCAGACGGACACCCCACCTGCAGAACGGCCCCTGCTGGTGCAGCGCTTGATCGAGGAAAAGGCCAAGGCTTTTGGCGAGCTGCTGGCAGAGGTACCCCTGGTGCCGGGGGTGCTGGAGTTTTTGGCGGCCAGCCGCCAGCGCTTTTCTGCCCTGGCCGTCACCACTTCGGCCATCCGCCGGGATCAAGCGCAGATTTTCCAGCGCTTCGACCTGCACCGCTGGTTTGACGCGGTGATTACCGCCGAAGACATTCAGCGGGCCAAGCCCGACCCAGAGCCTTACCTGAAAACGGCTGCCGCTGTGGGGTTGGATCCGGCGTTGTGTTGGGTGATTGAAGATTCTACCCATGGGATCCGCGCCGCTAAGGGGGCTGGCTGTTTTGCGGTGGGCCTCACCACGGCTTTCACCGCCGAGGAACTGCGCCACGCCGGGGCAGATGTGGTGGTGGACAGCTTTGCGGAGTTGGCCGCACTCCTGTTCGCGAGAGCGTCGCGTAGCGATAACCTGCCTGTGTAGGGAGCCCAGCCCATTCGCGAGAGCGTCGCGTAGCGATATGCCAGCACCCACTTTTTTGCGGCAGGCCCTGGATCGCTATCCGTTTGCTTCGCGGCGACGGGTGGTGATGGGCAGACAGGGATCCGTGGCCACCAGCCAACCTTTGGCGGCAATGGCGGGCATGGAGATGTTCTGGGCGGGCGGCAATGCTGTGGATGCAGCCGTGGCAATGGCGGTGGCTTTGACGGTGGTGGAGCCAACCTCCAATGGCATTGGCGGCGATGCCTTTGCTCTGGTGTGGGAGGGGGGTGAGGAGGGTCAGCTGTACTGGTTGAATGCTTCCGGTCGCAGCCCAGCCGCCCTGACGCCGGAGCGGTACCGGGACCATGGGCGGATCCCCCCCTACGATTGGTTAGCGGTGACGGTGCCGGGGGCAGTTTCCGCTTGGCAGACCTTGCACCGGCGCTGGGGAAAGCTGCCGTTCGAGCGTCTGTTTGTGCCTGCCCTTCGTCTGGCGCAAGAGGGATTTCCGGTCTCTCCCCGGGTGGCCCAACTGTGGCAGGCGGCGGAGTCCATCTATTTGCCCCTGCCAGATCCCCGCCACGAGGCCTTCAAGGCCGTTTTCTTTCCCCAAGGGCGTGCCCCACGGGCTGGGGAGCGCTGGAGCAGCCCCCTGCATGCCCAAACCCTGAAGGCCATTGCCCACAGCGGGGGTGAGAGTTTTTACCGGGGGGAGCTGGCGGAGAAGTTGCTGGCTTTCTCGGAAGCCAGCGGCGGCTTTCTTTCCCCCGCTGACTTGGCCCAGCACCAGGCCGATTGGGTGGAACCCATCCATACGGATTACCGGGGCTACACCGTCTGGGAGATCCCCCCCAACGGGCAGGGCATTGCCGCTCTGATGGCGCTCAACCTTTTGGAGGGTTTTGAGCTGGGTCGGATCTCCTACGATGCCGGCGAGCGCTATCACCTGCAGATTGAGGCAATGAAGCTGGCCTTTGCCGATGTGAGCCGACAGGTGGCGGATCCGGAGTATGTGCGGGTCAGTCCTGCCCAGATGCTGGATAAGGCTTATGCACAGCGGCGGCGGCAGTTGATCGGGAGGGAGGCGATCCCCCTGGCCCAGCCAGGGCTGCCGGAGGGGGGAACGGTTTACCTGGCTGCAGCTGATGGTGAGTTGATGGTGTCTTTGATTCAGTCGAATTTCGATGGCTTCGGCAGTGGTCTGCTGGTTCCGGGCACGGGCATTGCTCTCCACAACCGCGGCACGGGTTTCACCCTGGAGCCCGGCCATCCCAACCAGGTGGGCCCCCGCAAGCGCCCCTACCACACGATCATCCCCGCTTTTCTATCCAGAGAAGGGATCCCCCTCGGCCCTTTTGGTGTCATGGGGGGGGCAATGCAGCCCCAAGGCCATGTGCAGGTGGTGGTGAATTTGGTGGATTACGGCCTGAACCCCCAGGCGGCTCTGGATGCGCCCCGCTGGCGAGTGCTGTGGGATCAGGGGATCCCGCAGGTGGCGCTGGAGAGCACGGTGCCGCCCCAGGTGGTGCGCGAACTCTCCGCCCGCGGCCATGCAGTGCAGGTGGTGGACGCAGAAGAGGATTGCGGTCTTTTTGGCCGGGGACAGATCCTCTTGCGGGATGGGGATCACTTCATTGCGGCTTCCGAACCCCGTGCCGATGGCCTAGCCCTGGCGTGGTAGAGTGCCTAGCTCATCACCATGCCACCATCGATGGCAAAAACCTGTCCCGTGATGTAGGCCGCCGCCGGATCTGCCGCCAAAAAACGCACCAGCCCCGCCACTTCTGCCGGGGATCCCAGTCGCCCCAGGGGGATCTGCGCCAAAATCGGGCCAGGATCCAGTTTTTCGGTCATTTGGGTGGTGATGAACCCCGGTGCCACGGCGTTGACGGTGATGTTGCGGCTGGCCAGCTCGCGAGCTGCTGTCTTGGTGAGGCCCACCACCCCTGCTTTGGCGGCGCTGTAGTTGGCCTGGCCGGCATTGCCCACCAAGCCCACCACCGAGGTGATGTTGATGATGCGCCCCTGGCGCTGCTTCACCATGATCTTGGCGGCTGCCTTCAGGCAGAGAAAGACCCCCGTCAGGTTGAGATCCAGCACCGCCTGCCAATCTTCTGGCTTCATGCGCAGCAGCAGGGTGTCGCGGGCCATGCCGGCATTGTTCACCAGCACATCCACCCGACCCCACCGCTCCATCACCTGGGCAAACAGGCTCTCCACCGCCTCTGGGCAAGACACATCGGCGGCCACAGGGATCCCTTCTCCCCCCAGGGCCGCGATCTCCTCCACCAGGGACTCGGCTTCGGCAGCGGAGCGGGCGTAGTTGATCGCCACTTTTGCTCCAATGGCCCCCAGGTGCAGGGCAATCGCCCGGCCAATGCCCCGGCTGGCTCCGGTGACCACAGCCACCCGGTCTTGGAGGGAAGGCAAAGGGAGAAGCTCAGACATAAGCGGCAGGTTCCTCGTGATTCGGACAGCGTGATTAGGACAGCCGCAACAGTATAGGATGCTTTGGGGCCGTCTGGCTGCCACGGACTTCCCGGCAACCGCCTGCGCCATGTCCGTCCTAACCGCCGATGGCCTCGGCAGGAGGGATCCCGTGGTTCCAAGCGGCCACCCTGACGGCAAGATTTGTTGCTGGAGGGATTCGCATGGCACAAAAGTGCAGGAGCTTTGGGCGTTGCACCAATGGGTGAGCAGAGCCAGATTAAGATCAGAAGCTGGGCCCCATCGCGTCAGCGGGCCGTAGGCCTTGCAGAGGAACTGTCCATGCAAGTGGAGTTTCGCGAGTGCGATCCGGGAAATCTGTGGATCTGGTTTGAGTTTGCCGAGCCGCCGGTCGAAGCTGAGCTGGAGTACCTCAACGAGGTGCTGGAGTCGTGGTACGTGTTGGGCAAGCTGGGCGGATTTAACGCCGAGCGTCTGGTGGCCCAAGAGGCCGAGGTGGATCTGAGCTATCTGGAGTATCCCAACGAATCGGAGCCCTTGCCTTCCCTAATGCACAACATGGGATCCCTGGAAGAGAAGGACAACTGGGCCCGCTGCTGGTTTGATCTGGGCACCGCCGATGCGATGGCGCTGGATGTGTTGATCAACGCCCTGCGCACCCTCAGCCTGGAATACATCGGCCTCAGCCGCGTGATTATCGGCGGGCAAAATGAGGATTGGCCAACGGCGGATCCGGAGGAGATGGATGACATGGATGACTACGATCTAAACGGCTATGTGCGGGATCACAGGGAGGAGGAAGGAGGGCTGGAATAGCGGGATCCCTGCCTACTCCAAGTAGCCCAGCTCTTGCATCTGCCGCACCAAGTCGGCATCGCTTTCCACATTCACCTTGCGAGGAGCCGTGCTAGGCCGCCGGGACTCTGCCCAGCTCACCCAGGCTCTCAGCCCCTGCTGTAGGCGAGCCAGCCAAGCCTGGGGGGAAAGGGATCCCCAGCCGGCTTCCCCCGCCGACCGGTTGCGATAGCGCTGCGGGTCCACATCAGGCAGAGAGGAGACAGGATCCCCGTTGCCGACCCAAAGCAGATCCCGCAGCTCCGCCGGATCCTGCTCCAAGTTGTAGAGGCTGGGACGATCCCCCGTTTGGATGAGCTTGGTCATCCCCTCATAGAAGGCACGGCGGATGTCGTAACAGGCACGCGCCCGCAGCAGGCTGTCGTTACGGCTTTCCATAGCCCGAATGAGGAGGTGGGGCGGGAAGGCTTCGCTGAGCACTGTTCCCTGCTCGGGATCTTCCCCTGCCAAGGTGCGGGCCAAGCTGAGGCGGGCGACCTCGCGGCGGAGCTTGAGGCTGACACAGGGGGCACCGTTGGGGGAAAGGTTGGGGCTAAAGCCGGCAGCTTCCAGGAGGGTATGGAAGAGGCGGCGGGTGGAAACGGGGGTGGCAATGCGTTTTCCTGCCGGGAAGTGGCCGGGATAGCGCAGGATGAGGGGCACGCGGATCAGCTCTTCGTAGACCACAAAGGCGTGGCCGACGAAGTCGTGTTCTCCCAGGCCTTCGCCGTGATCGGCGACGATGGCCACCAGCGTGTTCTGCTCCAGGCCGGTGTGGCGCAGGGTGTCGAAGACGGATCCCAGTAGGTGATCTTGGTAGGCCACCTCAGCATCGTAGATATCCCGCAGCACCTGCGCTTGCAGTGGAGAAAGGGGCTGCGGCAGGGGCGCCATCCAGCGGTAGGGCTGGGCGTTGTATTGGCGCAAAAAGTCGCGGGCCTCGCGGTTGCTTTTGAAATAGGGGGCGTATTTCTGCACAAAGGGCTCCGGCGGCCAGTAGGGCAGATGGGGCTCCATCAGGTTGACAAAGCAAAAGAAGGGCCGTGCTCTAGGATCCGACCGGCGGCGGGCCATCTGCTGCAGGTAGCGGTTGAGGTCGGCAATCGAGGCGGCGGTGTTGCCTTTGAAGTTGAGCAGGCGGGTCCAGAGGGAGGCAAACCAGGGGTGCAGCGCCAGTTGGAAGAGGGTGTCGGAGCGGGCAAAGGCGTTTTGCACCGGGTAGGAGAGCCGACGCCAAAATTGGGTGTAGGCGGCCAGCCAGCGGTTTAGGGGGGCAGGCAAGGGGTTGCCCTCGGGGGGGCGGGTGGGCAGAGCGCCACCGTAGTTGTAAAAGGTTTCAAAGCCGCGCCGCAAGCCGTTTTTCAGGATCCCCACCAGAGGGTTGTTGCAAAAGCCCACAGTGGTATAGCCGCTCAGCTGCAACAGCTCTGCCAGGGTGGGCAGGGCGGGGCTCAGCTCCAGATCTGCTTGGACAGTCTGGTGGGTGCTGGGATATTCCCCCGTAAAGAGGGAAGCGTGGGAGGGGATGGTCCATTGGGCAGGGGCGATGGCCCGCTCGAAGAGGGTGGATTCGGCAGCCAGCCGATCCAGGTTGGGGCTGGTGGGCAGTTGGCGGGCACGCTCCGCTTCCGACCAGTAGCAGGAGAGACGATCTGCCCGCTGGGTATCCAGCACGATCAGCAGGATGTTGGGGCGTTCTGCAGCAGCGCCAGCCCTGGCGGGGGAATGTCCTGTTTGCGCCACTCGGACGGAGTCCTCAAAGCTCACCACAACTCACCCGATACTTTTCCTTAAAGGTATCCCTATCCTGCCATGCTCTCGGCCAGCTTTCTGCTTCCCCCCAGCCCCCCTTAGGGCAAAGTGAGCTGGGTTTGGCTGTTGCCCTGGATCCGAGCGGTGTTGGCCTGCCAATCCAGGATCCCTTGGTTGCCCCTAACGGTCAGAGCCTGGCCGGGCTGGCGGTAGCGCACGTTGCCCTGGGCCTGCAGCTGGGTGGAGCCGATGCGCCAGCGGATCTCCTGGGCCTGCAGCTCTTGACCGGTTTGCTCGGCTTTGGCTTGCCCGTTGCCCAATATGCGCAACTCGGTTAGAGGCAGGGGAGCCCGCAACTGATCGCCCCTGAGGCGCAAAGCTTGTAAGGGAGCGTAAACCTCTACAGACCCTACTGCCTGCACTTCCCCGACGCCAAATTGCCACAGAAAACGGCTGGCGGCCAGCTCCAGATCCGGATCCCGGTACTCTGCCCGCACCGGCTGAGTGGGATCCAGGTTCTCCAACTGCATCTGGGCTTGGCCAAAATCAACGAGCAGCCGATCCCCCCACAGGGATCCCTGCCCATCCAACAGCTCCACTTTCACCTGGCCCTCGGCTTGGAGGCGGCGCTGTTCCGGCAGCCATTCCACCCGCTGGGCCTCCAGACGCAGATTATCCCGCTCCGATTCCACCTCGACTTGACCCCTCAATTCCAGACGTCGTTCGCCGGGGTAGGCAGAGCCTTGCTCGGCGCGGGTGCGGATGGCGCGGTTGTCTTCGTCGAAAAATTCTCCCTCAACGGCCTGCAAATAGGCGGATCCCAACTGCACAGGAGTGGCGCTGCCTTCGGAGGGGGGCTCGTATTCGGCCAGGCGAGCCTGTAAGCGCCAAAGAATGCCGCCGTCGGGCCTGGCTTGGGTGAGGGTGATGTCTTCGTAGATCAACTGGGGGGTGGAGATGGGCTCGGAAGGCGCATCGGGATCCCACTCCGGCCCGCCACAGCCCGCGCTCAGCAGGGCCAAAACGGCCAGGAAACGGAGGACAGACAAAGACCTGGACTGCATGGATCTTCTTCCTTGTGGGCGCTCTCCCCTACCCTAGCTTTCTTAGGACTCCGTCCCGCTGGCGCGATCAGCCGTATCCTTCCGCTGCGCTGAGCCGGATCCCGCTCTCGGCAAACCCGTGGCATTATCAGGGCAAAGTGTTTTTGGGGGCAAGCGTGACCCAACTGTTGCAACTTTTCATTTACGGCCTCGTCTTGGGCAGCATCTATGCTCTGGGGGCAATTGGGGTATCCCTCACGTTTGGCATTTTGCGCTTTGCCAACTTTGCCCACGGGGATCTGATGACCCTGGGGGCCTACTTCGGCCTGACATTTGTTGGGTTGGGTTGGCCAATTGGGGTCAGCCTGCTCCCGGCAGCTTTGGCCACGGTACTTTGTGCAGTTGGGATCGACCAACTCATTTATCGCCGCCTGCGCCGGGAGGCACCAGTGATCTTGCTCATTTCTTCTTTTGGCACCGCCCTGATTCTGCGCAGCCTGGTGCAGATCATCTGGGGGCCCAACAATCAGGTGTACCGCAGCGGGATCCAGTTGCCGTGGCGGCTTGGAGAGCTGCGCATCAAGCCCGATTGGGCAGTGATCCTGGTGGGAACAGCCCTGTTGGTGGTGGCCCTGCATCTTTTCTTACAACGCACGCGGGTGGGCAAAGCGATGCGGGCCATGGCCGACAATTTTGAGCTGGCCAAGGTTACCGGCATTGATACGGAGCGAATCGTTCTCTGGACTTGGGCCATCGGCGCAGCTTTGGCCTGTGCAGCAGGTGTGTTCCTGGGTATGGATACCCGGCTGCACCCCACCATGGGCTGGCGGCTATTGTTGCCCATTTTTGCAGCGGCCATTCTCGGCGGCATCGGTCGCCCTTACGGGGCCATTGCCGGAGGAGTGGTGATCGGCCTGGCGGAAGAATTCTCGACCTTGGTGATCAACCCTGCCTATAAAACCGGGGTGGCCTTCGCCATTTTGGTACTGCTGCTGATCTTCCGACCCACGGGATTGCTGGGATCCCCGGGTGGGGGGGATGTCTGATGTTGAGCTACGGCATTTTCTTTTTGATTTTGGTGGGGATCTACGGCGTGCTGGTGCTGGGCCTCAATATCCAGTGGGGCTACGCCGGCATGTTCAACATCGGGGTGGGGGCTTTTTTTGCCATGGGAGCCTATGCCAGCGCCATTGTCACCACACCCCCAAGTGCCGAACATCTGGGCGGCTTCAATCTGCCCTTTTGGGTGGGTTTTGCCGTGGCTGTGGCCGTCGCCGGAGCGATTGCCTTTTTGATCGGCTTGATTACCCTGAAGCTGCGTTCCGACTACCTGGCCATCGCCACCATCGGCATTGCCGAGATCATCAGCCAAATCCTGAGGAATGAGGGCTGGCTGACCAATGGCGTACGGGGAATTACCCGCATTCCGCGACCCTTTCGCGGCTGGATCCCAGGTCAGGATACCCTTCTCTACTTGGGCTTGGTGCTGTTGATCTTGGCGGCGGTCTACTGGGCCACGGAGCGGGCCTATCGCTCCCCCTGGGGGCGGGTGCTGCGGGCCATTCGCGAGGATGAACCGGCAACCCTGGCTGCCGGCAAAGATGTGCTCCAGTTTCGCCTGCAAGCGTTTGTGCTGGGATCCATGCTCATGGGGTTGGCGGGGGCCCTCTACGCCCATTTTGTCAATTTCATCAGCCCAGAAGCCTTTCAACCGGAGTTTGCCACCTTTATCGTTTGGGTAATGCTGATCGCGGGGGGCAGTGGCAACAATCGCGGCGCCTTGCTGGGAGCGCTGGTAATTTGGGGGGTGTGGTCGGGCAGCGAGTGGCTCACCAACCGTTTGCCGCCCCAGTGGGCCACCCGGGCTGGCCCTTTGCGCATTTTGTTGATCGGGATCCTGCTCCAGGTCATTCTTCTGACGCGCTCTCAAGGATTGTTGCCTGAACGTCCGCCCAAGCCCGTCTTGGGCACTTCTCCTTCGCCCAAGCAGAACCCCGCAGGATAGGATTGGGTCGGCTCCAGCTGTTGTTGACGTGTTTGAGATAACCCAGCCCTCTGTCGTCATGACTCCGCGTCCCAAGGAAACTGACCCTTCCTGGCCACCCTGCAACCCCGACACGACGGGCTGCCCCCCTGATGCCGGACAACCAGGGATCCGGACTACACCCATCCAAGAGGGCTATGCTCTGCCGGAGCAGTATTTCAACCGGGAGCTGAGCTGGATTGAATTCAATGCCCGGGTTTTGCACGAGGCCCTGGATGAGCGCACACCTCTGCTGGAGCGGCTGAAGTTTCTGGCCATCTTTGAGAGCAACCTGGACGAATTTTTCATGGTGCGGGTGGCGGTGATCCGTCGTCAGTTGGAAACGGGCGTGTTGGTGCTAACCCCGGATGGCCTTACACCGCAGCAGCAGTTGCAGCAGATCTCGAGCCACCTGCGCCCCCTGATTCGAAAATTGCACACTTGCTTCCGGCAGGAACTGGTGCCCAAGCTGGCGGAACAGGGCATTCACATCCGCGATTTTTCCGAGCTGGCCGAGTCGGAACGACAGGAGCTGCGGGACTACTTTGAGAGGCGTTTGTTTCCAGTGCTCACCCCCTTGGCGGTGGATCCAGGCCATCCTTTTCCCTACATCTCCAACCTCAGCCTCAGCTTGGCGGTGGTGGTGCGGGATCCAGAGACTGGCAAGGAACACTTTGCCCGCGTGAAGGTGCCCAATACCTTGCCCCGCTTTGTGCCGCTGCGGGATGGGGTGAGCTTTGTGCCGCTGGATCAGGTGATTGCCCACCATCTGGAAGCGCTGTTTGTCGGCATGCAGGTGCTGGAGTACTACCCCTTCCGCATCACCCGGGATGCCGATCTGGAAATCCAAGAGGACGAGGCCGACGATCTGCTGGCTGCCATTCAAGAAGAGCTGCGCAAGCGCCGCTTCGGCTCAGTGGTGCGCATGGAGATTGCCAGCCAAACTCCGGCAGCCATCCGACAACGGCTCAGCGAAGAGATGCGCCTCAACAGTGACTCGGTGTACGAAGTGGATGGCCTCTTGAGCATGGGGGGGGTGATGGCGTTTCTCAGCCTGAATCGGCCCGATTTGAAGGATCCCCCTTGGGGGCCGGTCACCCCGCCCCGCCTGCGCACTGCCTCGGTCAGCGATGAGCCGGTGGATATCTTTGCCGTCATCCGGGAAGGGGATCTGTTGGTGCATCACCCCTACGATTCTTTTGCCGCCAGCGTGGAACGGTTTTTGGAGGAGGCCGCCAACGATCCGCAGGTGCTCACCATTAAGCAAACCCTCTACCGCACCTCCGGCGACTCGACGGTGGTGAAATCCCTCATTCAGGCTGCCGAAAACGGCAAGCAGGTGGCCGCTCTGGTGGAGCTCAAAGCCCGTTTCGACGAAGAAAACAACATCCTCTGGGCCAAAAAGCTGGAGAAAGCCGGGGTCCACGTGGCCTACGGCCTGCCGGGGCTGAAAATCCACTGCAAACTGGCTTTGGTGGTGCGGGAAGAGGAGGGATCCCTGCGCCGCTACGTCCACATCGGTACCGGCAACTACAACCCCAAAACCGCCCGTATCTATACCGACCTAGGGCTGTTCACTTGCGATGAGACCCTCTGCAACGACGTTACGGAGTTGTTTAACCTGCTGACGGGCTACTCGCGGCAACGGCAATTCCGCAAGCTCTTGGTGGCCCCCAGAACCCTACGCCAAGGCATGGAAGCCCTGATCCGCAGAGAGATCCGCCATGCCCAAGCGGGGGGCCAGGGGCGTATCATCGTCAAGATCAACTCTCTCACCGACCCGGAAATGATCCGGCTGCTCTACGAGGCCAGCCAAGCCGGGGTGGAGATCGACCTCATTGTGCGCGGCATGTGCTGCCTCAAGCCCGGGATCCCAGGCCTGAGCGATCGCATCCGCGTCATCAGCATCATTGGCCGCTTTCTCGAACACTCGCGCATCTTTTACTTCTATAACAACGGCCAGGAAGAATACTTCATTGGCAGCGCCGACTACATGACCCGCAACCTGGATCGACGGGTTGAGGTGGTTACCCCTGTGGAGGATCCCGCGTTGCAGCGGGAGCTCAAGGCGATCTTGGACATCTGCCTGACGGACAACCGGCAGGCCTGGGAATTGCGCCCTGATGGCACCTACGTGCAGCGGCAACCCAAGCCAGGAGAGCCTGTGCGCTCCACCCACCAACGCCTGATGGAGCGGGCCGCCAGCCGCATTTAGCAGGATGACTCTCACTGCTAACCTCTCTCTCAGAGGGAGAGAGGAGCAGCCTCGCCGCTATCGGGAATGGCCACCAAAGCTCAGGATCCGGTGGTCTTGGCGGCCTCGGCCTCTTCCTCGCCCAGCGCAATTACCCGTTCCGTGGCCTGCAACGAAGACTGCAAGCTCTCCAACTTTTCCCGGCTGGCGCGGTTCAGCCACGACTCGATTGCATTCACCAAGAGCTGATCCACAGAGAACCAGCCCCCCCCATTCACCGCAAAGGCCAAGAAGATCGCTGCGTAGATGGCGGATAGCTCCAAGTAGGGAACGCTGAAGCCGGCCACCTTAATGTGATGGAACATGGCCACTGCCATCGTGGCGAACAAACCCAACGCTGCCCCGCGGGTCAACAAACCCAGCGCCACCATGGGGGCTGCAATCAGCTCGGTATAGGCGGCTACATAAGCAAAAAAGATCGGGAAGGGCAACCCGATCACTTCTACATAAGCCGTCGCAAATCCTTCGATATCTGCCAGTTTGTCAAGGCCGTTGTGAATCATGAATAGCCCTGCCACCACCCGCAAAACGGTCCACGCCACCTGAGACCAGCGCGGGGCCACGCTGTCGTGACGCAAAGCCGAGGCAAGCAGCACGGGAAACTGCTGAGTGAGTGCCATAGGATAAAACCTGCAATGCAAAGATGAGCAAAGATTCTAACTTATTGTAACGATTCTAAATTTCTGTAACAAGGGTGGGACTCAGATCCCCAGTGGTCAAGGGATCCCATCCAGAAACAAGGTCTCCGGCCCGCTTTCGCGACCGGTCGGGTGGGTTTCCGGCGAGCTTTCACCCTCGCACACCACCTCTGCTCTTGGCCTGGAACCTTTCCTGCCTTGCTGAGACCTGTCAACCTCTGTAAATGGATCCCTCATAATGGGTTCATTTGCTGCCTGTGTCGATATGGTTGCCGAATCTGTCCTCGCCTCTGATGTCAGCTCCGCCAAATCCCAAGCCGGGAGAGAGGAGGGATCCCCGCCTGCCATTCGTTTGCGGAGGGTCAGCCGCAACTTTTCCGGGATCCAAGCGGTGGACGGGGTGGATTTGGAGGTGCAGCAGGGGGAGTTTTTTACGTTGTTGGGGCCGTCGGGTTCGGGCAAAACCACCTGTTTGCGGATGATCGCGGGCTTTGAGCGTCCGGATGAGGGGCAGATCGAATTGAACGGCCAGAATGTTTTGGGTCTGCCGCCCTACCGACGGCCTGTGAACACGGTGTTTCAGGACTATGCTCTCTTCCCCCGCATGACGGTGGCGGAGAACGTTGGCTACAGCTTGATGATCCGCGGCATACCGCCGAAGGAGCGCCAAAAGCGAGTGCAAGAGGCGCTGGAGCTGGTACAACTGCCCGATCTGAGATCCCGTAAACCCAGCCAACTTTCAGGGGGGGCAACGGCAACGGGTGGCCTTGGCGCGGGCTTTGGTTGGCCGACCGCAGGTGCTCTTGCTGGATGAACCTTTGGGGGCGCTGGATTTGAAGTTGCGCCAACAGATGCAGTTTGAACTCAAGGCCCTACAACACCGCCTTGGTCTCACCTTTTTGTACGTCACCCACGACCAAGAAGAGGCCCTGACCATGAGCGATCGTATTGCCGTGTTCAATCGCGGGCGCATCGAACAGGTGGGATCCCCGGCAGAGCTCTACGAGCGACCTGCCACCCGGTTTGTAGCCGGTTTTATCGGCCAAACCAACTTGATCGAGGGATCCCTGGCGGAACGATGCGTGGGAGAAGCGGCCCTGTTTGCTTTGCGCCCGGAGCACATTCGGATTGACTTATCTGAAGAAGGGATCCCCGATGGCCACTGCCGCTTGCGGGGACGGATTTGCGACACTGCTTATCTAGGGGCTTTCATTCGCTATCAGGTATGGGTGTCGGGCTGTGAGGTGAAACTTTTGGCTGTGCAACCCAACCCCGGCCTGAATTTGCAGCAGTTGCCGGAAGGGACGGAGGTGACTTTAAGTTGGGATCCCAGCCGGATGCACCGCATCCCCGAATAGGGCTCTCAATCCCGATCTCCTCTGGAGCTTGTCTATCCGGCGTCGGCGCTATCTTGCAGGCAGTTGACACTCCCGCCGACTGAAGTCGAGGGATTCTTACGTAGCCCAGAAACGGGCTCGCAACGGCGTTGTCAAAGGGAGAAAAACGGGCCATGATGCGCATTTCCATCCAGCCGGAGAGTGGGATCCCTGGCTCCGTGCAGCTCTTTAATTTGCTCTGCTTCGCCATTGCCTGTGGGCAGTTTCCTCCCGGCTGCCGCCTGCCCAGCACCCGTCAATTGGCTATGCAAACAGGCCTGCACCGCAATACCATCCACAAGGTTTACCACCAACTCGAGGCTATGGGCCTGGTGGAAACCCGCGCTGGATCTGGCATTTACGTGAGCCGCTCCGCCCGCCAGGTGGTTAACTACTCTCGCGGCCTGGGGGAAAACCTGGATCGATCCCGACAGGTCCTGGAGCAGGTGCGCCAGGGCATCGACCAGCTGCTGCAGCAGGGGTTTTCTTTGGAGCAGGTGCGGGATCTGCTGCTAGCGGAGATCGATTGGCGATTGCGCTGCAGTGCCCAAGTGCTGGTGTGTGTGCCCAACCGGGATTTGGGTACAGGACAACTGATGGCCCAGCAAATCCAGCAGACTTTGGGCATCCGGGTCCAGTTGGTGCCCCTGGAGGAGCTGGCCACCGTTCTGGATCAGATCCATTCCGGCACTGTGGTGACGCTGCACTATTTTCTCAGCGCCGTCGAGGCCATTGCCCAGCCGCGAGGGGCCCGTGTTCTGACGGTGGAGGTGTCTGACTACGCCCGTGAAATTGCCCTGATCCGCCAGTTGCCTTCCCACGCCTGTCTGGGGCTGGTGAGCATCAGCACTGCCCTGCTGGAGGTTGCCGAGGTGATCGTCCACAGTTTGCGGGGAGACCTGCTGGTGCTGACGGCAGTGATTTTCGATGCTGAACGGGTGGGAGCTGTGATCCGCCGCGCCCATACCCTCATCTGCGATGAGGCCAGCTACCCTACCCTGCGCGCCTTGGTGCGCCAAGCCCGAGCCGACTTGATCCGTACACCCAACTTGGTCTGTGCCGCCCCTCACATCGGAGAAGCGGCTATGGCCGAGCTGAGACGGGAATTGGGTGGGATCCCTGGAGCCGGAGGGGATAGAGAGGCGGGCGGCAGCGGTTTGCAGAGTAAAGAAACGCATTAAGCCTTGTTGCAGGTGAGCCATTTTGCGGATGACAGGCTGCCCAAGATCGTGCTTAAGTGAAAATACGGTAAAAGCTCTCTCATTTTGATTCATCGCTGATCAGTCTTTACACGCATGGTGATCCTCGACTACGCCTCCGCCAATCACGACTATGTGGCGGTTACACGGGAAGGTTTCTGGGAGGCCATCCGCTTCCAAGACCATTTTTACGTCTTCAACCGGGGCTTTTCTCAGCTGCAAGAGGCCATCGCCAGTTGCCGCTACGACATGGATCACGGATCCCTGATCAGCCTGGTGGTGGTGCGCCCTCAGGGCTATGAAGTGTGGTCGCAGGTGGGATCCGACATTCCCGTCTTGCCGAAGCAACTCTTGAGCCCCACAGCCAGGGACTCCGTCTCGCCGGCGCGCCAGTGCTCCGCACCCCTGTCACCAGCGCGGAAGCGTCGCATGGCAATGACGGCTCCATCGGGGCCCGAACGTCCTTTCTGGTCTTTCTGGGGCTGGGGATCCAAGGCTTATGTGGTGGATGGCGAGCCGGCTGCACCCCAGTCTTTGTTCCACCATAGCCCTCGGCCCTACAACGCGCTACAGGCTTGAGCCGGAATCGGTTGCGCCAGCGTCGTGCAGCAACAGTTTCAGGGAACAGGACGGCTCCACATGCAAATTGAGATCCGGCTCTTCCACCAGCAGGGGCACGCGCTCGGCCACTTCCAGGCCAAATCCTTTCAAGCCGCTGATGTGGCGAGAGGTGTTGCTGATCAGGCGCATTTTGCGCACCCCTACATCCCGTAGGATCTGGGCGCCGATGCCGTAATCGCGCAAGTCCATCGCCACCGGTGGCGCGGTTTCAGAAAGTCCCAGATCTTGCCGGGCGTAGGACTTGATTTGCTCGATGAGACTCAGCTCCTGCTCTTGCCGGCGCAGGTACACCAGCACCCCCTTGCCCTGGTGGCCGATCATCTTCAGGGCCGCTGTCAATTGGCGGCGACAATCGCAGCGCAGGGATCCCAGCGCATCCCCTAGGGGACACTCCACATGGACGCGCACCAGGACGGGCTCAGCGGCAAATTGGGTCGGATCCCCTTTCACCAGGGCCAGGTGCTCGACTTGGTTGAGGCTATCGCGGTAGCCGTAAACCCGAAACTGGCCAAACTCCGTCGGCAGGGTGGCGGCAGCCTCTCGGTGAACCAGTTGTTCGGTGCGCAAGCGGTACTCGATGAGGTGGGCGATGGTGATGATCTTCAAATCGTGCTGACGGGCATATTCGATCAACTGGGGCAGGCGGGCCATGGAGCCATCCGGGTTTTGGATCTCGCAAATCACCCCTGCCGGATACAGCCCGGCCAACATCGCCAGATCCACCGCTGCTTCCGTATGGCCAGCCCGTTTGAGTACTCCGCCCTCCCGTGCTCGCAGCGGAAAGACATGCCCAGGCCGGCGCAGATCTTCCGGTCGCGTGTGCGGGTGAATGGCCGCCTGAATGGTGCGAGAGCGATCGGCAGCGGAAATGCCGGTGGAAACTCCAGCCTCTGGCCCAGCATCAATGCTGACGGTGAAGGCAGTTTGGTTGCTGTCGGTGTTCTGCCCCACCATCAGCGGGATCTTCAGCTCATCGAGGCGGGATCCCTGCATGGCCAGGCAGATAAGGCCCCGCCCGTAGGTGGCCATGAAGTTGATAGCTTGGGGCGTGGCAAACTGGGCAGCACAGACCAGATCCCCTTCGTTTTCTCGGTTTTCGTCATCGACCACGATGACCATGCGACCACACTTGAGGTCTTCGAGGGCTTCGGGGATGGAGTGGAAGATCGTTTCTGTCTCGGCCTGCGGGATGGCACTCATGGAAAAAGGGAGAATCTGGCGCAACCGGCCCTGCGCACCGGATCTACCGGATCTATGGTGACATACTCCCGCACTCATGCTACGCGAAGCAATCCGTGCCGCTAAAGCGAGAGGGTGCGGGCTTCAAGGACTCCGTCCCGCTGACGCGAACAGTGACTCCAGTTAAGGACATTTCCTGAGCTTAAGGACTCCGTCCCGCTGGCGCGAAAAGGACGGGATGCCCCACCGCTCTGTACTTGATGTTTATAGCGGCAGTGCATAAAACCCTGCCACCTTGATTACAGCACCAATGAGGACAAAACACCATGCTCCCGCCTCTCCTCCCGACCCTCACCCCGGCTAGTCACTAGCTACTAACCACTATCCACTAATAGAGGGCGGGGCTTCCCGGCGGTCTAGCTAAAGCAAACTGGGCAACAGCTAGGGATCCTGAGACAGGGTCAGTACTTGGGAATCGAGGGATCGTAAGCCTCTGCCCAGGCGAGGATCCCCCCGCGCAGGTTTTTTCCTTGGATCCCAGCAGCTTGTAGGATCTTCAGGGCTTTGGCCGAGCGTGCCCCACTCTTGCAGTGGACGATCAGCTCTGAGCCGTTAAGGAGGCGACGCACCTGCTCCACCCCGTCGCCGTTTTCAATTTGGGGCAGGGGGATCAGGTGAGCACCAGGGATCCGGCCTATCTCCCACTCATTTGGGTTGCGCACATCGACCAACACAAAGTCTTGGTGAGCATCCATCCGCGCTTTCAGCTCGGCCACAGTGATCTCGGGGATCTCTGTCTGGCCAGCTTGTTCTGTGGCTTGGGCTGGCGGGATCCCGCAGAACTGCTCATAGTCGATAAGCTGGGTGATGGGAGGAGTGGCGGGGTTTTTGCGCAACTTCAGCTCCCGGAAGCTCATGTTCAGGGCATCGTAAAGCAGCAGCCGCCCACTTAGGGTTGTGCCCACGCCCAGCAGGATCTTCACGGTTTCGGTAGCTTGAATAACACCGATGATGCCGGGGAGGATCCCCAACACTCCCCCTTCGGCGCAGGAGGGCACCAGTCCTGGTGGGGGCGGCTCGGGGTAGAGATCCCGGTAGTTGGGCCCATCTTCGTAGTTGAAGACCGTCGCTTGTCCCTCGAAGCGGAAGATCGAGCCGTAGACATTGGGCTTGCCCGTCAACACACAGGCATCGTTCACCAGGTAACGGGTGGGGAAGTTATCGGTGCCATCCACAATCACGTCATAGTTGGCAAACAGCTCCAGTGCGTTGTGGGCCTTCAGGGCGGTGTTGTAAACATCCACTTGACAGTGGGGGTTGATCTCCAGGATGCGGTTCTTGGCCGATTCCACCTTCGGCTTGCCCACCCAGGAGGTGCCGTGGATCACCTGCCGCTGCAGGTTGGACACATCCACCACATCAAAATCGACAATGCCGATCCGCCCCACGCCGGCTGCCGCCAAGTACAGCAACAGGGGCGAGCCAAGGCCGCCTGTGCCGATGCACAGCACTTTGCCCGCTTTCAGCCGCTTCTGTCCTTCTAGGCCCACCTCGGGCAGGATCAAATGCCGAGAAAACCGCTCCATCTCTTCGCGGGAGAGGCTGACTTGGCTGGTATCCAGGTTCAACATGCTCACAACCCTCCGGCAATAGCAGGAACGATGCTGATAACGGCTTGCTCTCCCACGGGGGTGTTGTTGCCTTGGGGCAATGTGCGCACATCCTCGTCGTTGAGGTAGACATTGACGAAATTGCGCAGCTTCCCATCCTCGGTGTAGAGGTGGCGCTTCAGCTCGCCATAGCGGGCGATGAGGTTGCCCATCACTTCGCCAACATTGCTGCCCTCGATCTCGACAGCTTCCAGGTTGTCGGTGTAGGGGCGCAGGGGAGAGGGGATCAGAACTTTGGTTGCCATGGGAGTTCGGGGAGAGATCTTAGGTGTCTACTGGAGACTTTTGAGGATCCAGAGGATCTGGGGTAAACTACCCGACTCCGACCGCTAAAGCGGTACGGAGCGGGCTTTCAGTAGCCCTGGGCCTGCTCTGCTCTACCAGAGAACAAAACAAGCCCGGACCTCTAGGCTGGTTTACGACAGCCCCCAAAAGCGTAATC
>NZ_JANSHM010000044.1:0-23042 GCF_047461635.1 Synechococcus sp. W55.2
GTGTCGCTGACCACGGTGGAAGGGAGAGAACGCTTTGAACTGGCCATTGGCAACTACCAGCGTGGGATGCTGGCTGGCTCTAACCCCAAATCGGCCACCCTAGTCCAGCGGAAGGATGGCTCCTACTACATCCAGATTTGCGTAGAGAAAAAACCACCCAAGCAACAAGATACCGACAAGGTGATCGGGGTGGACTTTGGAAGGACAGATATTGCCCATACGTCAGAGGGGGACAACTGGAATGGACAGCAGTTGAACCGAATCCGAGACCACTACTCCCGGTTGAGGGCGGTACTCCAACGCAAAGCCAGTAAGGGCACACGCAGTTCGCGGCGCAGATGCCGTCAACTGCTGCAACGGCTGTCTGGCAAGGAGAGACGCTTTCAAGTGTGGGTCAATCATCGCATCTCCAAAGCTATTGTCTCTAGGGCAAAAGCTACCAACAGCGCTATCGCTCTGGAAGACCTGACAGGGATCCGTGAAAGAGTCAATCAACAGCCACGCAGCAAAGCCGAAAGGCGCAGGACCAACAGTTGGGCGTTCTACCAACTACGTCAGTTTCTGGAGTACAAGGCGAGGGTTGCAGGGGTTTCTCTGATTCTTGTTCCGCCTGCCTACACGTCGCAGACCTGCCACCGGTGTTTGCACATCCATCCCGATCCTGCGCAATCCTACCGCAGTGGTAAGTCGTTCAAGTGTGGGCACTGTGGATGGGAAGGGGATGCGGATTTGAATGGTGCAAACGTAATTGCGCTCTTGGGGGCTGCCGTAAACCAGCCTAGAGGTTCGGGCCTGTTTTGTTCTCTAGTAGAGCAGAGCAGG
The DNA here is from genome assembly GCF_047461635.1 of Synechococcus sp. W55.2. Classification (NCBI taxonomy): domain Bacteria; kingdom Bacillati; phylum Cyanobacteriota; class Cyanophyceae; order Synechococcales; family Synechococcaceae; genus Synechococcus; species Synechococcus sp. W55.2. The sequence goes on from NZ_JANSHM010000044.1 coordinate 823, forward strand.
CCCAGGGCTACTGAAAGCCCGCTCCGTACCGCTTAGCGGTCGGAGCCGGGTAGTTTACTTGATGCAATTTCTCGTCAATGAAAATTTTCCACGCTTAAGTATCTGTCTATTGCGAGATGCTGGCTTAGATGTGGCATCGCTCTCAGAGGAAGCTCCAGGTACTAAAGATTTAGAGGTCTTGGCTAGAGCTGCACAAGAGAAGCGGATTACATTGACTTTTGATCGGGATTAGCGTCCTTTGTAAGTCTAGCTTGTCCAAATCTGGAATGGACTCTGGAAGAGCGTTAAACAACTTGCGAAACTGGGCAGTGGTGCGAGATTTCACAGTGTTTCGGGGTTTAATTCTTCCGTCTTGCCTGCTTGATACTCGGCTATTGCCTCGGCACCGAGTTTTGCTAACATATCCGCTGAAGAAGCAAAGGATTCTTCCCATCGCTGATCGTCTTCTAGCTCATCAAGAATCAGGCTGGCAATTGCATTTTGCTCCTCTGTGGGTAGAGCTTTTAACTTGCTAATCGCTTTCTCCAGCAGTTCTGTCATCATTTGCATTCTCCCAAATAGGCGGTTTTATCTATATAACTTAATCTCTTAGCTTTGTCGTGCCAATGGTTGCTTCACTATCCCAAAAGGGCGAGGGATCTTCTTGCAAGCAGGATAACAGGCTGAGTTGATCGGCTTCTACGGCTTCGCTACGCAAGCTATCGGAACAAGCTGGCTGGTATGGGCGCTTGACCGGAGTGGGCACACTCAGTTCCGTCAAGGGATTTTCTGTGAGGGCATAGCGCAGGGCTTTGCGCCAACCGATATTCCCGTGATCGACACCCCCTGTCGCCGCTGCTGTCATGGTGTAAAGCCACCAGCGCTCTTCTGGACGCAGCCCTCTCCAGTTGCGAATGGCATTGGGGATCGCCTCCGGTTTGGCCCGTTCTACTGCCCAAGCCAGCACCAGCAATTCCTTCCCCAGCAGACGTTCTACGAGGTTGCGGCCAGTTGTCCAACGGCTCGGATTCATTTTTTTCGCCCGCAGGCGGTCATTAAACTCTTGTTTGAGATCCTCAGCAATCTGGCTCCAGATAGACCGGCTGAGAACACAGCGCTCCGCAATGTCCGGCTGTCCGTTGATGCCCGCCTTGATGCCATAGACTTCGTAAATCAGCACAGGAGCGGTTCTGCCGGCAGGTATTTCGACCACAAAGTGGTGGGGATCAACGGTTTTGGGACAGCCGAACCCCACCGTCTCCCATTTTTTATCGCTCACTGCTCTACCTCTCCCGGCTCAGGATTGATTTCCAACCGATGCAAAAAGACTTCCAAATCGTGGCCGCTGCTGAAGTGTAGGTCGTCCAAGCGCAGACTCACCTCTGCCGTCTCATTGCCCAAAGCCTGACGTGCTATCGCAATAAACTGCTCAATGTCTTCCGCTTTTACCACCATATCGCTTCCAAACCGGGTGGTGATGGCTCGGTTCCCTTCCCCCACGGTTAGGGAGATCCCACCCGCCAGTTGCACACCCAAAGCCTTGCTCTGATTGATGGCCGTATAACTCGCCTTATTTCCTTGCAGGTTGAGGCGCTTGTGCAGCTTAGCCGGTTTGTTTTTGTCAATCACCGGCCCTTTTTGGTCGAGCGCCGGGATCGTGAAGTTGCGGGTGGTGCTCACCCCTTGATCTTCGGCGTAGGCATAGATGGTAACGGCTTCTGATCCCTCTAGTTCGATGGGGCCAGTGTAGAGGGTGCCTTCCCGTGGGTTAATGCCCGTGGTGTTCCAGCGAATTTGACCACGGGGTTTCACGGTTAGCTCTACGGTGCGCTTGCCGCCGCCAATACGAGGCTGGTGGGTGAGGGTCAGCGTATTCTTCCAAGCATAGACATCCCCTGTCTCGTGCCGGCCATCCGGGTCAATGGCGACAAACCACAGGGCAGTGGCATCGGTTGTCCAGATCGTATCGGGCACCACAGGGCTGTTGGCATCCACATTGGGCGTGTAGCTGTAGTGAACACGGCCATTTTTGCCCGCATCTCGAGGCAGAATTTCCAAGGTAGCCGTACCGGTGCGGTCATCGTATTCTCGCTGGGTGATGGCTACGGATGTGCGGGGGGGCGGAAAGGGCCCCTTTTCGATGTATCCATCTTCGGTGTACCGCCAGCGACCTTGGCTGACGGCTATCTGCCGCAGGGTATCCATTCCTTTGGGGGGCAACCAGGGCCAGCGCTCGTTGGTGATGGTGCGGGAAACCACGTCTCGCCAAGGGATACGCCGCTCTCCCCCTGCCGGCCACAACAGGTCTTCTGCTCGCGACAGCAACGCCTCGGCATTGGCTTCCACATCGACATACAGCTTGGATGCACCGACATCGGATAGGGCTTTTTCGATCTGCTCTTCAGCATGGAAGGTATTGCCCGTAAAGGTCATGGAGAGCTTGGTAGGAGTCAGTTTGCCCTTGATGGGGTAATAGACCCGATTGAACAGGCTGACCACAGTGGCGTTAAAGTCGTAGGCGGCTTGTTCGGCCTCTTCCTCCAGTTCTGCTTTGTGGGGGGATTTGTCTCCACCGGTTTCTTCCAGTACTCGGGCAACGGCCCACAAACGACGGGTTTTGTCTTCTAGGCTGGCCAGATTGGAGCCATCTCCGGTAACCACACAAAAGTTGTTCTTCTCGGGAACACTTTCCCAAAACTGCTGGGCCTCTTCTGGGGGTGTTTTGCTGTCTGGGCTGAGTACCAGGCACACCCGCGGGCCATTGAGGCGAATCTCATCAATTTTGGGCAGGGCTTGCACCTCTTGATAGGCAATCCGCCGTTGGGGTCGGAAAATTTCTTCCAGCCGCCGCTTCATTTCCGCATCAATTTTCGGCTGGGGAGCGTTGCGGGCACGGCTATCAATGCGCTTACGCAGGTTCTCGATGTTGGAAAAGTACCAAGCATCGTTTTCTTTGCGGTGCAGGTACCAGGCGTTGGCACGGAACGCTTGAAAAGCATCCTGAAATTCGCTGACATTCCGCTGAGGAGCTACTAGGTATTCCAAAAATTGCCCCTCGGTAAAGCCTTTCACGGCATCAACTGATTCAGACAGAGAGGCAGTCAACAGCAGGGCAGCAATCTGACTGGCAGCATCATGGCCCAGTTTTTGATCCACCAGTTCAGCGACAGCAGTGCCATTGGCCGCAATATCGTGGGCAATCGCTCCCTGTAGATTGCTGATTTTGTTGATCTCTTCCCGCACATCTGGGATGTTGAGGTTCAGATGCTGGCAACCGATCAGGTAGACATCGTTGCTGGGACGCTCCCATACCGACTGGATTATTTTTGAAACAAACTGCATCAAGCCGCGAGTTTGACGGTAGCTTTCGTTTTCCTTAAATAGGGCAATGATGTGCTTAACCGAAGGATGGAAAGGGTAAGAAGCATGAATTTCGGCGGCAATTTGTTCGGCAGTTTTGGCAATTGATTTGGCTCTGGCTGCATCTCCCAGCACTTTTGCGTAGGCAGAAGCAACTGCATCAATGGTTTGTACATTGGGCAGAGAGCTAAATAGCCGCTTGCGGAGAATGTCGTAAATTTCCGATGTGCCCAGGTCTACCGGTGTGATGGATCGCGCTTGGCGGTTGGTTTCTTGAGCGAAGTTACCGATTGCTTTTTGCAGTTCCCGTGAGGCTCCTTCGTAGCTGCCGGATAGGTTGGAAATGACAATGCAGCAGCGCTTTAACTTCAAGGCGGCACTCAGCAGGTTCGATAGGGCGTAGGTTGTCACTTGCGCCAATGTACCTCCGCCCACCATGCGGGTAATGGCGTAGTCGAAGTAGGGCGGCAGCTCGTCCAATAGAATGAGGGTGGGTTCATCTCCAATTAAATCAATCCAATCCTGCTCACTGGGGGCATCTGCTCCGTGCTGCCAAAATTTGACAAAAGCCTCTTCTTTCCCCAGTTGCCGGGCAATCTCTCCCCAAATAAACCGTTGCTCGAACTTGAGGCGTCCATTGATGGCAACCAGTTTAGCGTCGGCAAAAGGAGCATCTTGAGTGATGTCTGGCACAACCTCGGCACGCAAAGCGGCATCCCGCGCCAGCAACCCTAGGGCAATCATGGAGTGGGTTTTACCGCCCCCCATCGCCTGTTTGAGTTCAAACACCGCTTGGTCGGAGCGACCTGCCAGCCGTTTGAGCCCCTGACGCAGCAACAGATCCATCCCGCGGGTAATGTGGTTTTTGGCGAAGAATGCCCGGGCATCCTCTGCTGTATGCTCGATAACATTCGACAGATTTTCAATTTGCTCAACTATGGCGTAGTTCAAGGCCATAGGATGAATTTGACAAACGTCTTTGACGGTGGGAATCATTGCGGCTAGCTCCTGCTACCCAAGATGGTGACCCTCTCTTCAACTAAAGGAACTGTGGGGGGTGTTCAGTATTTAGCAGAGCTGACACAGGCAGGCAAGGGCGGCTGTTCGATATTCATGTCCCGCCTTGTTTGGGATGCGACGGTCAGGATGGGGATCCCTCTGTGAGGATTTGGTTAACCTTTTCTGTCCACTGGGGATCTTCAGGTGCAATCACTATGCTCTTGGGTCGGGATCCCAGTTCCCGATAGATGGGCTCCACTGCGGGAGTGCCCCGCAACTGCCAAGCTATGTCTTTGAGCTGTTGAGTGGTCAAGGTCGATAAATCAAGGATGGTCATGTGGATAGCTCCCCCTCTGGGCCAGTGAATCTCTGTAGCTTCGACCCGTTGGGCTTTACCTCAAGATAAACGGAGAGGGTGGGATTCGAACCCACGGTGGCGTGAACCACGGCAGTTTTCAAGACTGCTTCCTTAAACCGCTCGGACACCTCTCCAAACTGCTGGGATCCCCAGACTTTATTCATTATTCATTTATGCTACGCAATGGGCTTCAGGCTGTGCAATCACCAGCCGACCACAACCTCCACAGACTTATCGGATCCCCTCGGCAAAAGCCCCCCTTCGACCGGGTAGGCGGCACCTATCTTGACTTGAGCCAAAGCCAGCAGCCATCGAGCAGATACCAAACTTAACCAGAAGGGTCCAGGATCCTCTTCTACACTGGCAGATAAGCCACCCCAGGAGGATATATGCCCACTCCACCCCCGCCCGGCATTACTCCCAAGCAGATGAATCTGCTGCGAGCCGTCACTGCGATGGCCTGGTCTGATGGTGCGCTAGAGGCTGCGGAAGTAGAACTCATCGCCCAGCAACTCTCTCAGCATTTTGCTTCGGATCCCGACCAGCGGGCCAGCTTGGCGCAAGAGATCCGCCAGTACCTAGTGCAGCAAGTCCCGTTGGAGGAGGTGCTGTCGAAAATTGGCGATGAGGCCGAGAAGCGTCTCATCCTCAAGTTGGGCTACCTGGTGATTGCCGCCAGCGCTCGCAGCCCGGAGGAGCCCGTGGTGAATCTGGAAGAGCTGGATGCTTTTCGGCAGTTGGTGGAAAAGCTGCAACTGTCACCGGCAGTGGTGCAACAGGTCTCTCAAGAGGCAGAGGCTGAGCTGGGGGATCCCAGCATTGCGCCGATTGAAGCCTTGGTGCAGGGGTTTACCCGCCACTGCCGCTAGAGACCTGAGTGGACGCCTGATGGTTGCGAATGGCCCGCTTGACCAAATTGAGGAAGGCAAAGGCCCGTTGGTCGGTGGGATCCAAGCGCATCACCGCTTGAAAGGCTGCTTCTGCCTGCTGTAGAACGGCCAGATCGACTTGTCCGTCCTCATCTGCTTCCAGTTGGGCCTTTTGCAAGAGGAGGGCCCCTCGATTGTAATGGGCTGCCACATGGTTGGGATCTGCCGCCAAAACGGCTTCCAGCTCTGTCAGGGCCGGATCCAGATAGCCGCTCATGCCCAGTACCCAGGCCAGCTTGTAACGAGCTTCGGTATGGGTTGGATCGGCAGCAACCGCCTGGCGAAACGCTTGGATGGCAGCCTGGAAATCGCCCGCTTGTACCGCTGCGATGCCTTCTTGGTAGCTGTCGTGAGCCATGAGCAAGTTGGGGGTTGACTGGGAAGCTGGCATGAGGAAGGGATCCCTTACCTGTAGATTAACCCTTGCCAAACCGGTGGCTCCCAATTCCCATCCCAGGTACCGAGAACAGAGCCGTGCCCCCGCTGGTTTACCGTCTTTTCCCTCTTGGGGGTGCCATCTGCAGCAGGAGAAACTGCCGCGGCAAGAGATTGGAGATTGCGCAAAGCCTGACCCGCATAACCTGCGCCCCTTCCTAGGATGAACATAGCCATCGATTGGGTGTGAACCATGAATGCCAAACTGCTTTTCCTACCGCTGGCTTTGGGGCTGTCTGTGGCTCCGACCACCGCTGTTTTTCCGCAAACCCTAGGCATCTACCCTCCTTTACAAAGGCTGCAACTGGCCGATACTCGTCAGTTGGATGTTGGCACCCGCTCCATCATTGTCAACCCCGTTCCTTCCGACCTGCGGGTGAATCTGGAGCTGGATCGGCACGGGTCTAACCCCATCTACCGGCCTGGCGAGCCGATTGCCATTACCCTGAGCACCAACCGCGATGCCTACGTTTACCTGTTCAGCATCCAAGCCGATGGCCGTACCCATCTGATTTTGCCCAACCGCTTTTCCGGTGGCAACGAGTTTCTGCGGGCCGGAGAAGTACGCACCTTCCCGCCGCCAGGGGCCAGCTATCGGTTGACCATCGCTCCACCCTTCGGCCAAGCCCAGGTGTTAGCGGTGGCATCCCCCCGTCCGCTGAACTTCCAGGAGATTGCCTCTTTCGAGCAGAGTGGATCCTTTGCCGACGTGCGGGTGCGGGGATCCCAACTGGGCAATGCCATTGCCCGCGCCATTATTGTCGAGGGGATCCCTTCCGACCAGTGGGTGACGGCCACTCGGTTCTATCGGGTTGCCCCGCGCTAATCCAAGCTCTGAGAACTTGGGTTAGGGGAGCCGCACAGGATCCCATTGGATTGGGTGCATGACCAGGCCGGGAAGGGAGTCAACTCTCCCAAAGGTTGCCTAAAGATTGGGTTCATCTGCCACAATGAGAGCAGCCAAAAGTAGTCCCGGCTACGTTTCTCCTGTGCGGTTCTGGGTCAGCCGTTCTATGTCCTCTTCCTCCAAGCCCCTGAGCGAGCAGATTCGCAGCATTGACGACCATCTCTCCCGCCGACCCCTGGATCTGGATCCGGCGGGCTATTTCGTCATCTACTTGGATCGGGAGCAGAACCTCATTTGCGCCAAGTACTACAGCACCGTCATCAATGAGCGGGGGCTGGCCACCGATCCGGAAACAGGAGCTGTGATCCCGGCAAAGGGCTCCGTCAACCGATCCCCTGAACGGGTGTATGTTGGGCGCACGGCCAAAGAACTGTGTGTACAGATCTTTGAAAAGGAGCAGGAGAGAGTGGTCTCCCAGCTCAGCCATGCGGCCTACTTGGGAAGGGAGTTTCAAAAAGCCGAAGCTGCCCTGATCTCTGGCGAGGAGTACATCCAAGACTGATCCCTTCCCAGAAAGCTCACTTTCGCAAAACTACATCATCCCCTTAGGTGCAGAGCCAGCCGCCGGCTTGGGCTCAGGCTTTTCCACCACAATCGCTTCGGTTGTGAGGTACATTCCGGCTATGGAAGCCGCGTTTTGCAGCGCTGAGCGCACCACTTTGGCCGGATCCACGATCCCCTGGGCAAACATATCCACATAGGTTCCGCTTAGGGCATCGAAGCCAAAGGGCATCTCCTTCTCCAAAACCTTTTCCACCACCACTGACCCTTCCAGACCGGCATTGTGGGCAATCTGAAAGAGAGGGGCCTGCAAGGCTCGGTAAACAATTTCTGCCCCCACCTGTTCTTCGGCATTCAACTTGGCCTTGAAAGCCGGGATCCCTTTGGAGAGGTGCAATAGCGTCGCCCCGCCGCCAGGGACGATCCCTTCTTCCACCGCAGCTCGGGTGGCATTCAGGGCATCCTCAATGCGCAGCTTGCGATCTTTGAGTTCTGTTTCAGTGGCAGCCCCCACTTTGATCACCGCCACTCCCCCGGCTAACTTGGCGATGCGTTCTTGCAGTTTCTCGCGGTCGTACTCGGAATCGGTGGTTTCCAGTTGCTTGCGAATTTGAGCCACCCGCTTTTCCACCGCCGCTTTGGTGCTGCCATCGGTCACAATGGTGGTCTTGTCTTTGGTGACGGTGATCTTGCGGGCCACCCCCATCATGTCCAGGGTGACCTTATCCAGCTTGATGCCAACATCCTCAGAGATGAGCTGCCCGCCGGTGAGAATGGCGATATCTTCCAGCATGGCTTTGCGCCGATCCCCAAAAGCCGGAGCCTTGACCGCCACCGCATTGAGTACCCCCCGCAGGCGGTTCACCACCAATGTGGCCAGAGCCTCTCCCTCCACATCCTCCGCAATGACCAGAAGAGGCCGACCCTCGCGGGCCACCCGCTCCAGGATGGGCACCAGATCTTGCAGGCTGGAGATCTTGTTGCTGGTGATCAGCAGATAAGCATTCTCGTACTCGGCCACCATCCGCTCCGAGTCTGTGACGAAATAGGGGGAAATGTAGCCGCGGTCAAACTGCATCCCCTCCACTACGTCCAACTCGGTTTCCAGCGACTTGGATTCTTCGACCGTGATCACCCCATCTCGCCCTACAGCATCCATGGCCTTGGCGATCATCTCTCCCACTTCGCTGTCATTGCCAGCAGAGATAGTGGCTACTTCGGCGATGGTTTTACGGCCTTCCACAGGCTTGGCATGAGCTGCAATTTGCTCCACCAAGTAGGCAGTGGTCTTTTCAATGCCGCGCCGCAGAGCCACAGGGTTGGCGCCCGCCGAGATGTTTTTGAGCCCTTCCCGCACCATGCTTTGGGCCAGGATGGTGGCTGTGGTGGTACCATCTCCGGCCACATCGTTGGTCTTAGAGGCCACTTCCCGCATCAACTGGGCGCCTGTGTTCTCCAAAGGATCGGCCAACTCAATTTCCTTGGCAATCGTGACCCCGTCGTTGACGATTTGGGGGGCACCAAACTTCTTCTCCAAGACCACGTTGCGTCCTTTGGGGCCAATCGTAACCTTGATTGCATCCGCCAGTTGGTTGATGCCCTGCTCCAATGCCTTGCGGGCCTCTTCTCTAAACAGAATCCGCTTTGCCATAGAATCCGCGATCCTCGTAAGTCTGACTGGGCTCCTACTTTGGGTACTGCCAGGCGGAGTGGGGTTCCCAGGAATCCTCCGGCTCGGCTAGCAGGGAGTTAGCACTCTAAACTCCCGAGTGCCAATCTAGCTCAAAGACGGGAGCCTGAGCAAGATGGGCAGATCCGGAGTCACGTTTTGGCTGACAGGGGGGAGAGGGCTAGGAGTTGCCGCCAATCAGGATGTCGGGAAACTGGGCCTGGGCTTCGCTGATGGGGCGGTTGCGCCCGCCGTTTTGCCAGTAGTTGATGAGTTCGGTGGCTCGGTTAAGCAGCTCGATGCGATCCACTTCGCTGATCCAAGTTTTGCTTTCCAGCTCAGCCTTAAGCTGCTCCCAAGCGTCATCCCGCGGCCAGAAAAAGTAGTGGGTGAGGGGGCTGCGGTTTTTGGCCACCACCTGATCGACGGCAATAGCCAAATCGTTTTCCAACCAGAGGGCTTTTAGGGCAAACTTGGGCAAGGCTCTCTTCTCCTTTGGGCTACTCAACGGACGATCCGATCCTAACCAGGCAGCCTTTCATTCTGACATATGTCCTGTCCATCGGCGGGCCGAGAGCCGGAAGATGGATACGGGCTCAGCCCTGTCTGGGGGCAAAGGGCCCTAGATCACAGAGGGCTGTTTCCCCTTTCAGTACCAAGTCCCGCAGGATGGCGGCGCTGATCGGGGCCAGCAACACTCCATTGCGATAATGGCCGGTGGCAATGAGCAGATTGGCGTAGCCAGGAGCCCAACCCAGGATGGGGGCGCGCTGTCCCACTGGTCGAGGCCGATGGCCGGCCCAATGATCCAACAAAGTTGCTTCGGCCAAAGCCGGGCAGAGTCGGATGGCGCGGGCCAGCAGATCTTGTAGCGCCAGCAGCGTCGGCTCGGGATGAGGGGCCTGAAATTCCACTGTTGCCCCCACCCACAGGGATCCATCGCCCAAAGGAACCAGATGCAGATCCGCGTCGGTGACCACGGGCCCCAGGGGGATCCCGGGGGCTTTGACCCGCAGGGCCTGACCTTTGACCGCTTGCAGCGGCACCTGCAGCCCCAGCTCTTTGGCCAGAGGAGAGCTGCCCAGACCTGCCGCCAGGATGACGTGCCCTGCCGAGAGGGTGAGAGCGGGCGTGTAAACCGTTTGCAGGCGAAAGGGGGGATCCGAGCTGCGCTGAATCTTCTGGACAGGCTGGTGGAAGAAAAAGCGGGATCCCTTGCGTTGGGCTGCTTCCCAGAGGGCCTGGGTTAGGAGCTTGGGTTGGACTTGTCGATCCTGGGGAGAGTAGATGGCCGCCGCCAGGTCGCTGCGCAGGCCGGGCTGCAGGGATCCCACTTCGGCAGGGCTGAGCAGATCTAGGCGGTAACCTGCTTGTCGGCGGGCCGCCAGGGTCTCTTGCCAAGCTTCCACTTCCTCCTCCCTGAGGAGTTTGAGAATGCCGCGCCGATTGACGGGCAAACTCCGGCCCAGGTCTTCCTCCAGCCGCGCGATTAGGGGATCGAACAGCTCCAGGCTTTTCAGGCGAAGCTGAACCGTCTCCCCACCCGCTTGCCGACTGGAAATGCCCACCAATACCCCCAGAGCTGCCCCTGTCGAGCCGGCGGCAGGATCCCCGGCATCCACTCCAATGACCGACAGCCCAGCTGTGGCCAATTCGTAGGCAATGGCACAGCCCACCACTCCACAGCCAATCACCAACGCATCACAGTTCAACAGCCCGACCCTCAACGGAGACGCTTTTCGTAGTGATACTCCACAGAGTTGCTGCGATCGTGCAATTCACGAATTTCCGGCAGACGCACATAGCCGAGCCGCTCATAAACCCGATGAGCCGTCGTGAAGCGAGTATCTGTCCACAGATGCAGAGAGTCCGCCTGCTGCTGCCGAGCCGCAAATTCGGCCTGTTCAATCAAACGCCGACCCAAACCCCGACCGCGCACTGCGGGCAGAGTGTAGAGTTTTTTCAGCTCCATGCGCCCAGGGATCCCATCGGGCACAAGGCCGACACAGCCGACCACTTGATCCTGATGCTGCGCCACCCAAAGGGATCCCCCCATCTCCGCGAAAGCTGTGGCAGGCTGAAGCAACTCCGGCACCTCTTCGATGTCCAATACACAGCCTGGATACTCCGCAAAGACCATCTGCAAAATGTGGAGCAGAGCTGCACTGTCCGAGTTTTCCGCAGGACGGATGTCGATCTGCATCGAGCAGCGAAGAAAAAGAAATCATCGTTAAGTAAAGCTTTCTCGATTGTACCTGGGCTTGCTCGAGGACTCTGTTTTCTCTGTTTCTCAGGGAGCAGAGGATCCCTGAGGTGAGCAGCTAAGATCGCTAGCATCCCCAACCCCATCTGCCCATGGATACTGAACTGCTGGTTCCCGACGTCGCCGATCTCGTAACAGAGGATGATACCCCGGTGGATAACTTTGCCTCGGAAAAACAGCAGCGCCTCCTGACTGGAGCTCTCTACAGCGCTTTGCGCGGCAAAACCTTTTTAGCAGCGGCAAATGTAGGCATCTACACCGCCATCGGTCGGCCCCCGATTGTGCCGGATGTTTTTCTCAGCCTGGACGTCACGGTGCCGGAGCAATGGTGGGAGAAGCAAAACCGTTGCTACCTGCTCTGGCAATTTGACAAGCCGCCGGATGTGGTGATCGAGATCGTCTCCAACCGCGAAGGCGACGAGCTGGAAGGCAAGCTGAGCCGTTATGAGCAGATGCGAGTTAGCTACTACGCGGTCTTCGATCCCAATCATGAGCTGGGGCCAGAGGAGTTGCGCATTTTCGAACTGCGGGGCCGCCACTACGCGGAAATGACCGAGACCTGGCTAGAACAGGTGGGGCTGGGCCTGACGGTGTGGGAAGGCGTTTTTGAGGGGAAACAAGCTCGCTGGCTGCGCTGGTGTGATGCCCAAGGGCAGTTGCTGCTGACCGGCGATGAACGGGCTGAGTTGGAGCGGGAACGGGCCGAGCAAGAACGCCAAAGGGCGGAGCGAGAACATCAACGGGCGGAGCGTCTGGCGGCAAGATTGCGGGCTTTGGGTGAGGATCCCGATTTGGAGAGCTGAAGCCCAGGGATCCCCTTCAGCACCCACCCTCCACTACACTCAGAGAGGGAACTGCTGCCGGAGTGGCAGGGATCGTTGGACTCACAGATGGGTTATCGCCGCCGGGATTGGTTGGCCTACTGGCTGCTCAAGTGGCTGGTGGTCAACCCCTTGTTTCGGGGACTGTATTTTGGGCGCACCTATGGGCAGGAAAACGTGCCTCGCCAGGGATCCCTCATCGTCGTCAGCAACCACGCCAGCCATTTGGATCCGCCGCTGGTGGCCAATGCGGTGCGCCGCCCGGTGGCCTTCATGGCCAAGGAAGAGCTGTTTCGGGTGCCGGGGCTGAAGCAGGTGATCCAGCTCTACGGCGCCTACCCGGTCAAAAGAGGCGGCTCTGACCGCGCTGCCCTGCGGGCCACGGAAGCAGCTTTGGCGCAGGGATGGGCGGTAGGGATCTTTTTGAATGGCACTCGTACCCCCGATGGCCGCATTCCTCAGCCCCACTTGGGAGCGGCCTTGGTTGCAGCCCGCACCCAAACGCCTCTGCTGCCTGTAGCCCTTTGGGGCACGGAAAAGGTCTTGCCCAAGGGATCCCGGTGGCCGCGTTTGTTCTGCCCCATCACGGTGCGCATTGGCAACGTGATTCCCCCCCCTGCTTCCAGCGATAAGGCCGATTTGCAGCAGGTGACGGCAGAGTGCGTGCAGGCTATCCATGCCCTTTTGGATCAGGGGCGCTGAGGGTATCTTGGGCTACCAGATACTCAACAACAGGGATCCCTCCCAGGATGTGCTTTTGAAGAATCTCCTCCACCACCTCCGGCGTGACCGAGTGGTACCAAAACCCACCGGGATACACCAGCAACACAGGGCCGGGAACAGCATAGTCGCATGCCCGCAGGCAGTTGGCTTTGGTGCGGTGCACCCGCAGGGATCCCCCGCTCCCGATTTCCAGGTTCAATTCCTTGATCCGCGATTTCAAATAGTCCCAGGCTTCCAATCCCACAGCTTTCTCACAACATTTGGGCTTGGTTTGATCTGCACACAGGAACAAGTGCCACTGATAGGTTGGAATAGAGGCCGGATGGGAATCTTGACCTGGGGATCCGGTTGCCGAGGAGGGATCCAGGATAGGGGAAGAAGCGACAGGACGCGACATAACAAGATGTTTGGGCTTGGCTACAGTTGCATTATCCCCTGTTCTCTAGGTTCTTACCGATGCTGGTGGATAACCCCAAGCAGCGACTGTTTCTTGCTCTGCTCCCCCCTCCAGCACTGCAAGAGCAGGTGACAGCCATCAAACAGCAGTTTGCCGAGCAATTTGCCAGCCAAGCGGCCCTGCGCTCGCCTCCCCACATCACTCTGGTGCCGCCGTTCGAGTGGCCCAGTTCCGATCTGCCGGCCTTGACGGGATCCCTAGAGGCCTTTGCCAAGCAGCAAACTCCCGTCGCCATCCAGTTATCCGGCTTTGGGGCCTTCGCGCCGCGTGTCATTTTTATTCACGTCGTGCCCTCCCCAGAACTGCAGCAGCTACAAGCTCAAGCCCATCACCACATGGGGCTCCTTCTCAACCGGAAAGAAACGACCGCTCAAGCCCGTCCGTTTGTGCCCCACATAACCGTGGCCTTCCGAGACCTAACCCCCGCCCACTTTCGCGCCGCCTGGCCAGAGTTCAAGACGCGTTCTTTCCAGAGTGCGTTTGTAGCGTCAGCTTTGACGCTCCTCCTCCACGACGGCAAACGTTGGCAGGTTTTTGCCCAGTTCTCGATGGGGGAATAATGGGGAAGCCAACCGAAGCAGCCTACTCCACCCAGTGAGCGGCCATGTATTCCGCCAAGTCCAACACCCGCTGGGAGTAGCCCCACTCGTTGTCGTACCAAGCCATGACCTTGACCAGATCCCCATCCAGCACACTGGTCATCTCCGCATCCACAATGGCCGAGCAGTCGTGGCCGCGGTAGTCGATGGAGACCAAGGGAATATCCGAGTAGGCGATGATCCCTTTCATCGTGGTTTCCGAGGCTTCCTTCAGGGCAGCGTTTACCTCCTCGGCAATCACGCGCCGCTCCGTCTGCACCACCAAGTCCACCAGAGACACATTGGGCGTGGGAACCCGTACCGCCACCCCATTCAGCTTGCCTTTCAGCTCCGGGATCACCAAAGCCACCGCCTTGGCCGCCCCCGTGGTGGTGGGCACCATGCTCAATGCTGCTGCCCGGGCCCGCCGCAGATCGCGGTGACCACCATCTAAGATCCGCTGGTCGCCGGTGTAACTGTGGGTGGTGGTCATGGTGGCACGGAGGACGCCGAACTTGTCCAGCAACACCTTGATGATCGGGGCAAGGCAGTTGGTGGTGCAGCTGGCGTTGCTGACAATGTTGTGCCGCACCGGGTCGTAGGTGTGTTGATTAACACCGTAGACAAACGTGGGAATGTCTCCCCCCTTGGCCGGGGCGGTGATCACCACCTTTTTGGCCCCCGCTTCTATGTGCTTAGAGGCACCCTGGTAGTCGACAAAAACACCTGTAGCTTCAATAACAAGATCCACCTTCCACTCTTTCCAGGGCAGGTTGCTGGGGTTGCGGTCGGAAACGGCATAGATATGCTTGCCGTTCACCACCAAACCGTTTTCTGCAGGCTCAACGTCTGCTCCCTGCAACGGCCCAAGGATGGAATCGTACTTGAGCAGGTGGGCAGCCGTGCGAGCATCTGAGGTGTCGTTGATGGCAACAATGTCCAGGTTGGACTGGGAGCGACCCAGCCAACAGCGCAAAAAGTTGCGACCAATGCGACCAAACCCGTTGATGGCTACCCTAACCACTGCTCCTGACCTCGCTGCTTGAAATCTCTTGGGGGCTGCTGCCTAGCACATGATATCGCAACCCCTGAACATTCTGAAGACAAAATTTGGGATCCAAGGGGTTGTCTTCGTGGACGTTGACCTGCAAACCTATGCGGAGCAGGGATTGAGCCTCTTTCAAGCGGGATAGCGCTGGTGCAGCAGAGCCATAGCCGAGGCTACATTTTCTACCCCTCGCTGCTCCAGAAGATCCGTGAACATACTATCCAGCCAGTAAAGGTGCTCGCTGATGATCTGGCTCCAGGCGCGGTAGAGTTTCACCTGGACTTCCAGAGGCAACAGGATCAGCCCCTCGTTGGAGAGGCGCAGGGTCTGCACCTCGGTTATGGTCACTGCTGTAAAGGAGCGCCGCCGTCCCGTCAGCAGAGAAAGTTCCCCAAACAAACGCCCGGCGTGCAGCGTAGCCAGCCAATAATCTCCCGGATGTCGCACATATTGGCGACGCAGCTCCACCACTCCACTGAGGATCATGTACAGGTCACTGCTGGGATCCCCCTCTTGAAAGATCACCTGGCCAGGAGAGAAGCAGCTGGGCAACAGGGCTGCCGTCAGCGCCTTCCACTCGGCATCTTCCAAAGATTGGAAGAGCAAGTGCTCGCGAACACGCTCAAACGGATAACGGGGGCTGCTCATGATGTCGGTGGGCCAGAGGGGTACCTGAGGCCGGCTCCGTTTCATCCTACCGCTGCCGGCAGGGTATTGGGAGATGGGAGAGAGTTGTCCCCAAAGAGTATCTAGGATGCAATGGAAAAGGTAGGTCGCTCCCAGGGATCCCATGCAGCCTGGCTCAATTGTCCGCTGCCGCAACCGCGAGTGGGTGGTGCTCCCCGCTGATTCAGAAGAAATTGTGGTGCTGCGGCCCCTCACCGGCACCCCAGAAGATGCGGTTTGCATTCACCGACACCTGATGAACCTTGTGGGCGGCACCTTGCCCTTCGAGCGAGTGGAGCCTACCGCCTTTCCTTGGCCCTCTGGGGATCATCCTGCCGATGCCACCAGTACCCTTCTCCTCTGGCAGGCGGCCCGGCTGATTTTACGGGAGGGCGCAACTCCCTTTCGCTCTCTGGGGCGCCTCTCGATTCGGCCACGGGTATACCAGTTTGTGCCCTTGCTCATGGCGCTGCGCCTCGATCCGGTGCGGCTATTGATTGCCGACGACGTAGGGGTGGGCAAGACCATCGAGGCGCTGCTGATAGCCAGGGAGCTTTTGGATCGCGGCGAGATCCGACGCCTTTGTGTCCTGTGCCCTCCCTATTTGTGCGAGCAGTGGGCCAGCGAGCTGGCCGAGAAGTTTAACCTGGAGCCAGTGGTCATCCGCTCGGGAACGGTGGGGCAATTGGAGCGAAAAACCCCTGTTGGGCGCAGCCTCTACGAGCACTTTCCTGTCCAGGTGGCCAGCATTGACTTCGTCAAGACCGAGCGCAACCGCCACCCATTTCTGCAATTTTGTCCTGAGCTGGTCATTGCCGACGAAGTCCATGGGGCAGCGGCGGCCCATGGCAAAAACCAGCAGGAGCGCCACAGTCTGCTCAAAGCGGTGGCCCAAAACCCCAACCGCCACCTGATCCTGCTGACGGCAACTCCCCACAGCGGTGTCGAAGAGGCCTTCCGCTCGCTGCTGGGGCTGCTGCGGCCCGAGTTCGAGACATGGGATCTCCAGGATCTCAACGAAGACCAACGCGTCCAGCTAGCCCGTCATTTTGTCCAGCGCACGCGGCGAGATATTCGGGAAACTTGGCAGGAGCTCACCTGTTTTCCAACCCGGGAAGCTGAAGATGAAACCTACACCCTTTCTGAGGGGCAGCGCAAGCTGTTCGAGGACACCTATGGGTTTTGCTCGGAATTGGTGTGCACAGGGCAGCAACTAGAGAAGCGCCAGCAGCGAGTGCGCTACTGGGGAGCGCTGGCCCTTTTGCGCTGCGTAATGTCCAGCCCGGCGGCAGCAGTAGCGGCATTGCACAATCGCAGCGGAGCAACCCTGGAGGCAGAAGAAGAGGTTGAGGCAGAACTGAGCCGCTGGGTGTTCGAGTCGGCAGAAGAGCGTACCGACGATGAGCTGCCAACGCCAGCTCTTGAAGCCGCAGACCCAACCCTGCCGGATAGCGACCGCCGCCGGTTGCAGGCCCTGGCCCGTCTGGCCAAACAGCTCCAGGGCCCAGAGCACGACACCAAACTGGCGCGGGCCATCGAGCTGGTGAAAAAGTTGCTTCAGGAAGGTTTTCATCCCATCCTCTGGTGCCGCTACGTTGCCACTGCGGAGTATCTGGACAGTTACCTTCGGCAACAGCTGGGATCCCCAGCCCAAGTAGCCTGTGTAACGGGCAGGATGGGAGACGAGGAGCGGGAGGCCAAGATCGCGAACCTGGAAGTTGACCGACCACGGGTGCTGGTGGCCACCGACTGCCTCTCGGAAGGGATCAACCTGCAGGAAAAGTTTACAGCCGTCATCCACTACGACCTGCCCTGGAACCCCAATCGGCTGGAGCAGCGGGAGGGCCGGGTGGATCGCTACGGCCAAAAGGCCAGCCGGGTCAAGGTCATCCGCTTTTTTGGCCGCGACAACCCCGTAGATGGCGTGGTACTGGAGGTGTTGCTCAACAAAGCGCGGGAGATCCACCGCACCCTGGGCACCCACGTGCCTGTGCCGGAGGCTAGCGAAAGCGTTACCCAGGCTGTGCTCGAAGCCCTCTTCCTGCGCAAGGGACACTGGTCCGCCGAGCGCCAGCTAACCCTCGATCTTGGCGTGCCGGAAGTGGATGAGTTTCACCGGCGCTGGGATCGCTCTGTCGAACAGGAGCGGCGCAACCGCACCCGTTTTGCCCAGCGGGCCCTCAAGCCTGAGGCAGTGCAGCGGGAGCTGGAGGCCACCGATGCCGTGCTAGGGGATCCCGAAGCTGTGCGCGAATTCTTCCTGGCTGCCGCCCAGCGCCTCAACCTAGCCATAACCCCAGGGAAGCGGTCGGGGGTCTACCAGGTTAGCGTCGGCTCCGAAGCCACTGCCACCTTGCCGGAAGCCATTCGCCTGGCCCTGCCCTCTCCCAAAGGCGGGCGTTGGCTAATCAGCTTCGACTCGCCCACGCCCGAAGGTGCCGAATACATTGGCCGCAACCACCGCGTCGTGGTTGCCCTGGCCCAGTTTTTGCTGGAGGAAGCCCTCGACAACCCAGAGAAAGGGGATGCTGTCGTCTCCCGCTGCGGCGCTCTACGCACCCGAGCGGTAGTTGATCTTACAACTCTACTGCTGCTGCGGGTGCGCTACCTGGTGGAGCAACCCCAGGGGCAGCCTCTCTTGGCGGAAGAGGTGCTGGTGCTAGGCGGTGTTGGCCTGGAGAGCGGCGAGGCCCGCTGGCTGGAGACGGGCGCAGCTCTCCAACTGCTGGCCACGGCCAAGCCGGATGAGAACCTACCGCTAGCGGAAAAGCGGGAGCTGGTTCAGCATCTCCTGGCCTGTCTCGGCCCGTGGCAGGAGACAGAGGAAAACTGGGGAAGGGATCACCGGCTGCAGCAGGCGGCGCGGGAGCGGATTTTGCAGCGTGCTGCTGAGCTGGAGGCTGCCCATAGGCGCATCCGCCAAGCCGTGTCCCTACAGGGGCGGGGGCTGAAGGTGAAGCCGCAGCTTCCCCCCGATCTTTTAGGACTCCTTGTTCTCCAACCGGTGGTTTGCCGATGAGCGAGTTTTCTGGGGTACGCATCGAAGGAGGCCTGTTGGGGCCCGATATTCTCGAAAAGCTGCTGGCAGGGGATCTGCCAGGACAGAAGCCAGAAGACTTCGGCTTTAACAGCAAGCGCGGCCCAGTCGAAGAGATTGCCGCGGTCTTTGCCGATTGTCGAAAGTACTGGGAGGCCTTCCAGAGCCGCCTGCAGCGCCTGCCCGAAAGCGATCTCGCCACCAGCATCACCCGCGATGCCTGGGCGATCCCCTTCTTCAGTTTGCTGGGGATCGAGGTGCGCTATCAACCGCGCGCCTGCGAGGTGGACGGAATGAACTTCCCCATCTCGCATCGCATGGGCGAGGCGGAAGACGCGCCACCGGTGCACATCGTCGGCGCGCGCCAGGAGCTGGGCCGCGTGCCGGCTTCTGGCCGGCCTCGCCTGGCACCCCACTCGCTGCTGCAGGAGTATCTCAACCGCAGCGAGCACCTCTGGGGCATTGTTACCAACGGATTGACCCTGCGCCTCCTGCGGGACTCCACCTATGTGCGTCGGCAGGCCTATGTGGAGTTTGACCTGAAGCAGATCCTAGAGGAGCAGCGGTTTAACGACTTTGCCATCCTCTTTCGGCTGCTGCACCGCAGCCGCTTGCCCCAAACGGCAGAGCTAGCAGGGGATTGTCTGCTGGAAAAGTACTACCAACAGGCCCTGGAGCAGGGTGGCCGGGTACGGGAACGGCTGCGGGAGGGGGTTGAGGAGTGCATCAGGTTGCTGGCAAATGGGTTCCTGGCCCATCCCAAGAACCAGAGGCTGAGAGCGCGGCTCTTGTCGGATCCCAGGGAGCTCTACCGCCAACTGCTGCGCTTGGTCTACCGGTTCCTGTTCCTCTTGGTTTCCGAAGAGCGGGGGTTGATGAGCAGCGCGGCGCTCTATCGCGAGCACTACAGCGTGACGCGGCTGCGGCGGTTTTTGGATCGGCAAAGTGCCCAAGACGAACACGAGGATCTCTGGTGCAGCTTGCGGGTGCTCTGGAGGGTGCTTTCCCAAGAGGAGCTGGCGGAGCTGCTGGGGGCTGCTCCTCTCAACGGAGAGCTGTTTGCCCCTCTGGAGCTGGATGAGTGCAGCCTGAGCAACCGGGATCTGCTGCAAGCCTTTTCGCACCTAGCCTACTACCGAGAAAACCCCACCTCTCCCCTTCGGCGGGTCAACTACGCGGCGCTGGATGTAGAAGAACTGGGATCCGTCTACGAAAGCTTGCTCGACTACCAGCCTCAGATTGTAACTGGGCAAGGGGCGCCTCGCTTTGAGTTGAGCTACGGCTCAGAGCGCAAGAGCACAGGCTCCTACTACACCCCGCCGGAGCTAGTGGCCGAACTCATCCGCTCGGCGCTGGAGCCGGTGATTGAAGAACGGCTGAAAGCCGCTCGCCCACCTGAGGAAAAAGAGCAAGCGATTTTGTCCATCCGTGTGTGTGATCCCGCCTGCGGATCCGGTCACTTCCTGCTTGCTGCCGCCCGCAGGTTGGGCAAGGAACTGGCAAAGATCCGCACCGGCGAAGAGGAACCCGCCCCCGAGCGTGTCCGCGAGGCCATCCGCGATGTGGTGGCGCACTGCATCTACGGCGTGGACAAAAACCCGCTGGCGGTGGAACTCTGCCGCGTGGCCCTGTGGCTGGAGGCCCACTGCGCCGGCAAGCCCCTCACCTTCCTGGATCACCACATCAAGTGCGGCGATTCGCTGGTGGGTGTCTTGGATTTGGCGATTTTGGAAAAGGGCATCCCCGATGAAGCCTTTACCCCGGTTAGCGCTGACTCCAAGGAGGCTGCCCGCTCGCTAAAGCAGCGCAATCGCACCGAGTGCCAGAGTTTGCAAACAGGGCAGCTTTCCCTTGCTTTTGACACTGACCAGGTGGTGGCTGAGCTTAGCCAGGAGCGACAGAAGCTAGAAGCCATTCCAGACAACTCCCCGGCAGAGGTTAGCCGCAAGCAGCAGCTCTACAGCCGCTACTGCCAAGACCCGCAACACCAAAAGCTAGTGGAAGCCTGCAACCTGTGGACAGCCGCTTTTTTCCAGCCCTTGATCCCTGACTTCTCTAGGGCCATTACCACCCAAGCCGTGGCTGATCGACTGCAGGAGAGAACCCCCTCCCAGGCCCTTGCCACTGCTCAGGCCCTCGCCGTCGAGAACCGGTTTTTCCACTGGCCGCTGGAGTTCCCGGAGGTGTTTGAAAGTGGCGGCTTTGATGTGATCCTCTCCAACCCGCCCTGGGAGCAAATCCAACTGGAGGAAGAAGAATTCTTCGCCAGCCGCGATACCGCCATTGCCCGCGCGCCCAACGCCGCCGCCCGCAAACGCCTGATTGCCGACCTGCCCCAGACCAACCCCGCCCTCTGGCAGGACTACCAGCGCGCCCTGCACAACGCCGAAAGCGCCAGCCGCTTCCTGCGCGCGAGCGGACAGTACCCCCTGACCGGCCGCGGGCGCATCAACACCTACTCCGTCTTCGCCGAGCGCGTGCGTCACCTGCTGAGGGGACGGGCGGGCATCATCGTCCCCACCGGCATCGCCACCGACGCCACCAACCAGTTCTTCTTCGCCGATCTGGTGGAAAAAGGGCAACTGGCAAGTCTGTTCGATTTTGAGAACCGCCAGCGACTCTTTCCGGCAGTGGATAGCCGCATGAAATTCTGCCTGCTCACCCTCACTGGCAGCCGTACCCAGACCGACGCCACCACCTTTACCTTCTTCGCCACCCGCACCGAACATCTGCGCGACCCGCGTCGCGTTCTCACCCTCACAGCGGACGACATTGCCCGCATCAACCCCAACACCCGCACCCTGCCCGTCTTCCGCACTCGCCAGGATGCCGACCTGACCAGAGCTATCTACGAGCGCGTGCCGGTTCTGGTGAACGACTCCCCTCTTCCTAAGGGAGAGGGGCTGGGGGTGAGGGTCAACCCCTGGGGCGTGCAGTTTAAGCAGGGGTTGTTCAATATGTCTTCTGACTCGCACCTCTTCCGCACCCGTGCAGAGCTGGAAGCCCAGGGCTACCGACTGGTGGGGAATGTGTTTGTGCCCTCACCCCCTGGCCCCCTCTCCCACACTGTGGGAGAGGGGGGAGAACCCTCACCCCCTAACCCCCTCTCCCACGCTGCGGGAGAAGGAGGGTACGAATTACCCAAGGCCAGCCAGGAACTGATTGCCAGGGCGCGGCAGTTGCGTCGCGAGGCGACTGCCGCCGAAAGCCTGCTCTGGGAATTGTTGCGTGACCGTCGGCTGCTAGGCCGAAAATTCCGGCGTCAACATCCGATTGGACAATTCATCGCCGACTTCTTCTGTGACGATGCCCGCCTGATCATTGAGATAGATGGCGCCGTGCACCGCGAACCCACTCAGCAGGAACGCGACCGTTTGCGGGAGGAAATCCTGCGCGAACATGGCTTTGCCATTCTGCGCTTTACCAATGAGCAGATATTCGACCACACAGAACAAGTCCTCCAAGAGATTGCTGCCTATGTCACTGCCCA
>NZ_JANSHM010000045.1:0-23025 GCF_047461635.1 Synechococcus sp. W55.2
CCCACGCCGACACCGACACCCACGCCGACACCGACACCCACGCCGACACCGACACCCACGCCGACACCGACACCCACACCTTCGACCATCCAGTTCTTCGTAGATCCAGTGTATGGAAACAATACGAACCCTGGTACGGCTACTCAGCCATTTCAAACAGTGGAGTATGCGCTAACTACACCCATCGTCAGCTCTGCTGCCAACACTACCGGCTCAGGCACCGGCGGAGGAACAGATGTAACGGTAACGATTGTCGGGGCAGCAACTCAGGGCGTTTCTAGCAACATCAGCACCCCTAACCTGACTAAAGGATCTGTGACGGTGGTTGGCCCCAGTGGCTTCAACCTCCAGTTGAACAATAAGCTCCTAACTCTCAACAAGGGCTATCGCCTCAAGGGCTTCCAGATTACCAGCGGGGATCCGGGTGGTGGCTCAAGTAGTGCCGCCATTAAGCTTGCCGGTGTGGGCACATCTTTAGAAAACATGAAGATTGACTGTGAGGGTCTTGACACTGCCGGCACGCCCTTTACAAGTTTGGGTGACAGGTGTATTGAAGTAACTGCTCTAACGCTGGGCGGTACCATCTTGCTGCAAGGGCTGGAGGTTCAGATCAAAGGCAACAAAGACTACACCGCCGGCATCGTGCATGCAGGTAACAACACAACTCTGGAGGTAGTCGGCAGTACCATCAAATCTACCAACAGCGGTGGTCAAGGTGTTGTGGGTGTTTTAGGTGGAGCTTCAGCAGGGCCGGTGACTGTTCAATCGAGCACGGTGGATCTCGAAAGCATTATCAGTGGAACCAACTCTAGCCCAAGCATAGCCGTTTGGCTAAAAGTCGGAGGCTCCAAGGTGTTGGGCCCAAGCTCTAAGATCAAGCTGAACGGTGACGTACTGACCAATCCGCTAGGGGCAATTGGGATTAAAGCTAGCAACTCCAGCGGTTCTGTGATCGTGGATGGCACCACCTTCAGCACTAAAACCGATGGAGTTGGTATTGGCATCCAAAATGCAGGAACGGGAACCCTAAGCTTAGGTACCAACACTTTCCCTCCTCTTTCTGGTTCCTGCAGCCCTACGAACCCTTGCCTGAATGTCAACGTTTCTCCTTAAGCTTGACCTACCCCTTGTCGGCCCCCTATAGGGGGCCTTTTTTGGAAGGTACTCGGCTAGGGCAAAAGCTCTATCTTGCCCCCAATTGGGCCAAAAACAGCGTCGTTGCCAAGGAAGAGCCCCTCCCCTGGGGGCAGGCGGCGCCCTTCTGGAGGCAGGGTATAGGGATCCGCAGCAGCCAGGTTAACGCCTGGGTACCCCAGGTCCTGCATGGCTGCAGCGGTGATGCGGCTGAGAACAGGGCGTGCAGGCGGCGGCGGCAAAAACGGCGTCATCAGCTCCAGCCCCAGGGTTCGTCGCCAGTGACCTTCTGGGGGTGGCTCAACCTCTACCGGCACATTCCCCGATCCGCCCAGGCTGTTGTACTCAGCAGTGGCCTGACGGCCGGCAAAACGCGGGTTGGTGGTGCCGCTGTTGAGGAGAAGAGGACGCCAGTTGGGAACGGTGCCGAACCCCAGAGCATGGCCCAGCTCGTGCAGGACAACGTCAAAGAGGGATCTCTGCTCCTCTAGCCGATTCAAATCCGCTGGGTCGATCCCAAGCCTGGCATAGGGGATGATGCCGATCCCAGGCCGAGGAGGGCCGCAGGGGCCTGCCTGAGCCAGAACTCTACTCGGACCATCGCTAGGGCCGGAGAGAAGCCGAGCGCCGGTTACCTGAACCAAGAGGTCATCCACAGGCCGGTTGACCAGAGGAGTCGGGGGGAAGCCAGCTTCGCAGAAGCCAGCCTGCAGAGTTAGGGTGACGTCGGGCAAGTCGCCGGTGATGATCTGTTCCCACCGCCGGGCTGCTTGCAGAACGATGTTGCGCTGGGAAGGGCTGAGGCTGTTGTCGATAAACTCAATCTCGATGTTAAACCCACCAGGAGACGGAGATGGCGAGGGGGTTGGCGTTGGTGGAGGAGGTGAGGGCGTTGGCGTTGGTGGAACTGGCAAGGGGGTTGGTGTCGATGGATCTTCCGGTGGGGGGGGTGGTGTCGGCGAAGGCGAGGCGGTTGGAAGCCCTGTGGGCGGAACAAATCCCGGCCCTGGCAATCTGGCCGCTTGTTCAGGCGTAAGGTTGAGGGGAGGTTGCAGCCGCAAAACGGTGTTGACGAAGGTGTTGATGCGGTTGGCATCGCGGGTCTGCAAGGTGGCAACGGCAAACAAAATGGCGGCATCCCGCACGGTGCCTGGTGTGCCGTCTCCATCAAAGTCGGAGATGGCCACAGGGTTGGGGTTGGCGCCAGTCACCTCGGCCAAAGTGAGGGGGGGCTGTAGCCTCAAGACGTTGTTGACAAAGCTAACAATCTGGCTGGGCTGGGTGATCCCGCTGGCAATGGCAAAGGCAATGGCGGCATCGCGGATGGTTACCGATTGCGGGTTGCCGTCGTAGTAGGCAGCAACTCCTGGAGTGGAGGAAGGGGTCTCTGGCCGACTGATTAGGCTAGGCCCACCGGCCAGGCCGCAGGCCGTCAGGATCCCGAAGAGAAAAGTCACCGCTAGCCGAGACAGGCGCCTGCGTGAGCCCATAGGAACAGCCCCTTGCCAGGAAATAACCTTTTGCCTCGATGAGGACAGCAAGCAAACATCAGGGCGGTAGCAATTCTATCAGCTTCAAGGTCATTTGAACATTAACTTTTCCATACTCTCCTTAAGCT
The DNA here is from genome assembly GCF_047461635.1 of Synechococcus sp. W55.2. Lineage (NCBI taxonomy): Bacteria > Bacillati > Cyanobacteriota > Cyanophyceae > Synechococcales > Synechococcaceae > Synechococcus > Synechococcus sp. W55.2. The sequence continues at coordinate 2,753 of NZ_JANSHM010000045.1, forward strand.
AGAGGAACGCCGGAGAAGCCGATAGGTTGCTGGCTATGCAGTACGATAGGGTGCGTGCTAAGAGTGTTGGGATACCCAAAAACAGGAAGACTGCCATGGCAGAGAAAGTTGTGTCCAACCCCGTACAGGCGCAGTTTGACGAGTTTCCCTACCCGAATGTGCCGATTGAGCAGACGGTTACCGACAACCTTGCCTTGTTTGCCAACAGCCTTACGACGGCCAGGTACCTGCGGGATCGCAAGGTGGTATTGCCGGAAGGCAAGGTGATGCTCAATGCCGGCTGTGGCTCCGGTTGGGAAACTTTGGTTTTGGCAACGGCCAACCCCGGCGCTCGCTATGTGGGTGTGGATATTTCGCCGGAGTCCATCAAGATGGCAGAGCAGCGCTTTAAGTTCCATAAGATTAAAAACGCCCGCTTTCATGTTATGGACATTACCGACATGACGGCGCTGGGGGAGGAGTTTGATTTTATTGCCTGCAACGACGTTCTCTACCTACTGGACGACCCGGTTGCCGGTTTGAAAGGCATGCGGCAGGTGCTCAAGCCCGATGGGATCATCCGCACCAATGTTCATAGCCTTTATCAGCGGCAGTTTATCTTCAACATGCAGGATGCGATGGAGCTGCTGGGGGTGATGGACGAGCCGGCAGCCAAAGCGGTGCCCCTGCTACGAGAGGTGATGGAAGCGCTCACCGACGCCAGCTTTGTGAAGAGCCACTGGAACGGCGATGCCATCAAAACCACAGCGGGGATCCTGGCCAACTTCCTGCTGCGCAGCGACAAGGGCTTTACGGTGCCGCAGGTGTTTGAGATGTTGAGGCAGGCCGGCCTCGAGTTTATTAGCATGGTGAATTGGCAGCAGTGGAAGTTGGAGAGGGTCTTGACCAAGCCGGTGCCCTACTCGATGCGGCAACTCAATAAGTTAAGCGAGGAGCAAAAGCTTCACTTCATCGAGCTGATTTTCCCCAACATGACCCGCTTGATCGACTTTTGGTGTGGGCACCCCGGCATTCCCAAGGCTGAGCCGTTTACGAACGACGAATGGTGGAGCGGCACGGTGCAAGCCCACCCCCTTCTGGTGAAGTTGGATGCCAAGCAGGCTTTTCTCAACGCCATTCGGGACAACGGGCCTGTCAACATCAACGGCTGGCCGGGAGCTGAGGGGAACATTACCATCGATCCTTTCTCGGTGCGCTGGCTGGTGGATGTCTTCGGCCCCTTGCCGGTGCCGGTGCAATCTCTAGTCCACAAGACCATGGAGATTATGGACTGGACGCAGGAAGAAGCGTTTAGTCAAGTGTTGGCCAACCTGAAGTTTTTGGAAGAACGCCTGGTCATTCTGCTGGATTCCCCACTTCGCTAGGCAAGTGCAAAGCCAGGACTTACGAAAGCCCCCCTGATTCATACATGGGGGCCTTTTTGGTTGACATACCCCCCGCCCTAAAGGACGGGGATTCTTTCTCAGCCAGCAGAATTGCTCCTACCAACTGAGCTACACAGGGCATGAGGCTGTTCGCGTTAGCGGGACGGAGTCCTCAACCTCAACCCTATGGGGGATGCCATAACCCCAACTACTGGGCCGGAGCCCAGATACTTCCTGCGTTCGCGTTAGCGTTGCGTAGCAACAATGTTAATTGCACCCACCCCGTCCCGATGGAACTCAAACCCACACCCACACCTGTACACACGACCTTTGGGCTTGTTTCTCTGCCCACAAACAGGACACTCCTGAGAGCTGTACCGCTCATCCTGCAGCACAACCTTCATCCCCAGCCGTTCGGCCTTGTAAGTGATTTGGTGCCGAGCTTGACCATGCAACATCTGGTGGATCTTCTGATTCGCCTTTTTGTTGTAGTTGGCAGACATCCGGATATCCCGAAGGTCGCCAATCACAACTGTCTGCACGCCTCGCTCGTGGAGCGTGGAGACCAGTCTGGTCGTCTGCTTGTGCAGAATGTCTTGGATTTGGTGGTGTAGCTTCTTGAGCTGCAAACGTTGAGAGCGAACTAGCCGCTTCCACCGCCGAGACCCCCGCTTTTTGCGCGCCAGGAGTCGAGCTAGCTTGCCCTGCAGCTTGTTCTGGTAGCGCCTTTTGGAGCGCAGCAGCCTGCCATTGGCAAGGTAGGTTTGTCCCCCCTCATGAGCGACTGCGGGGTGCATCTCACCCAAATCCACAGCGGCAACGTTGCTCTCTTCCCCCTCTTCTTCCGGCAGCGTATCCCCCACCTTGTAGCAAGCTCTCAACTCATACTGCTGGCCATCCCAGCCCATCTCTACCCAAACAGGTGTGTCCCAAGCCCAGTTAATCATCAGGGGCTCATTGCCTTTCCCGTTCGACAATCGCAGCTTTCCATTGACGACTTGGATGGCTGAAGATTTCCACTGGACTTTGTAGAAGTACCGACGGCGTCGAGGTGGACGGGCGTTGGGGTCGGTTTGGCGGCGTTCTCGCCAGGACTTCAAAGAGGCAAAGAAGCTTTGCACTACCGCGTCTGCACTGTGAGCATGAAGTGTATTCTCAGGGTCGTTGGGAAACCAACGCATGAATGTGGAAGGCTTTAACCACAATCCCTTCTTGCGGACAACCCGCCAAAAGTGAACGAGCACCTTTGAGTACAGCTCGCCTGCTGCCCTGCTCAACAGCTGCAGTTGCTCTGAGACGCCTAGCTTGAGCTTGCGGACAAGGTACATGCAAAGTTGCCTTTTCTGTCGAATAGCATCTTACAAAAGCCGCCCTAGAAGGGCGGGGCTTGTAACCCAGTTTTTTTGGTCATCGTTTTTATCCCAGCCGCTGCTCGGTTTGCGGGTCAAACAGGTGGAAGCGATCCATGTCGAAGACCACTTCTGCCCACTGGTTAACCCGAAGCTGGGTACGGGGATCCACGCGGGCCACAAACTCCTGCTCGGCCAGGATCGCTTCTCGGTCGGTGGTGCTGAGATAGAGGATTACTTCATGGCCCACCAGCTCCGTTACCGAGACCTTAGCCCGCACCGGGGCAGGTTGGATCCCTGGGGGTTGGTAGTGGGGATCGTGGATGTTTTCCGGGCGGATGCCGAAGATGACCGACTTGCCCGCATAGTGCCGATAGGGATCCGCCTGGTGGGGTGGGATGGGCACGCGGAAGGCGCCGGTATCCACCCAGAGAGTGCCTTCTTGCTCCCGCAGCTTGGCCTGGAAAAAGTTCATAGCAGGGCTGCCGATGAACCCGGCCACAAACAGGTTGGCAGGGCGGGCGTAGAGGGCTTGGGGAGTATCCACCTGCTGCAGGCGGCCATCCTTCATGACGGCAATGCGGTTGCCCATGGTCATGGCCTCCACTTGGTCGTGGGTGACGTAAATGAAGGTGGTGCCCAGTTGCATGTGCAACTTGCTGATCTCGGCCCGCGCCTGTACCCGCAGCTTGGCATCCAAGTTGGAGAGGGGCTCATCCATCAAAAACACCGCCGGGTTGCGCACAATGGCCCGCCCAACGGCAACCCGCTGCCGTTGCCCACCCGAAAGTTCCTTGGGCTTGCGGTTAAGCAGGTGCTCGATCCCAAGGCGTTTGGCCACCCCCCTGACCCGGCTTTCGATCTCTGCTTTGGGCAGGCCGCGCAGCTTGAGGCCAAAGGCCATATTTTCGGCCACGGTCATGTGGGGGTAGAGGGCATAGGATTGGAAGACCATGGCGATATCCCGATCCTTGGGGGGGACATCGTTCACCCGTCGATCGCCAATGTAGATGGAGCCGGCACTCACTTCTTCCAAGCCGGCCAGCATGCGCAGGGAGGTGGTTTTGCCGCAGCCGGAGGGGCCGACAAAGACGAGAAATTCCCCGTCTTCGACGGTGATGTTCAGGTCATGGACGGCGGTGGTGTCTCTGTAGCGCTTGGTAACGTGTTCGTAGGTAACGCTGGCCATGCTCTCAACCTTGGCTCCGTTGCGCACTCAAACCCTATCCAAACCGGCAGGCAAAAGTCAAATGGGGTTCGGTTTAAGTTCGCTAGGGAAGGCTGGGGATCCCTGCAGCGAACCCGATTTATTCCTGCTTGAAATGAGCGCAAGCTGAAAAACCAAAACGCAAAAAAGGACTAAAAAAGGGTAGGCGATGAGCCTACCCCTATGGGATCTTTTTTCCTCATGGAAAATTGCCTAACCTCAGAGCAGCTTCAGCTACGCCCATCAGGAGACAACGCTCACTTTAATCACTTGGGCTTTTTCAGAGTCGGCCTTGGGCAAGGTGAGGGTGAGGATCCCATCTTTGTATTCGGCTTTCACCTGATCGTGTTTGATCCGGCTCGGCAGCGGGATCACCCGTTGGAAGCGCCCGTAGCGGAACTCAGTGCGGGTTACGCCTTTGTCTTCAGAGCGTTTCTCAAAGCGCCGTTCCCCGGTGATGGAGACCGCTTCGGCTGTCGCTTGGATATCCAAGTCGTTGGGGTTCAAGCCGGGCAGCTCCAGCTTCAGGGTAATGGTTTCGGGATCATCGTGCATCTCCACTGCCGGCATGAAGGCAAAGCCGTCGGCCTCGGTGGTGCGAGGGATCAACCGGTCGAACATCCGGTTCATTTCCCGTTGAATTTCGTCAATTTCACGAAATGGATCCCAGCGGACAAGAGCCATAGAGCATCCTCCTCCTCTGTTTTGCTTTTTTTGACTTCCACTTCGAGTTTGGAGCTTAGCTTTCGGGGCTCAACTTTAGAGGTGCAAGCAAAACCTCTATGCTTCTAGTGTAGTCAAATCCGTTCCGGGAAATGTAGGGTTTTCTGGAATGTTTCTTAGGTGTTTACCCTACAGGTTTATCCATCCAAAACCCTCTGGGACTCCGTATGTTTGGGGCGGCGATGGAGTTTTGTGGGTAACCACATACTGAGACCGGTGGCCACCATCACCAGCAGCCCCAGTCCGTTTAAGAACGGGTAAACCGCTTGCAGATCGAGGGGGCCCCACTGCCCTTTGTGGATTTGGATCAGCCAGTAGTAGTCGAAGTTTTCGTTAAGGCGGGCAATTTGATACAGGGATCCCGTTAGCACCGTTACCACCAAAGGCAAGGCCAGGATGGGGGCAAGGGTGCGGTGGATGCGGCGGATCCTCTTTGGATTCAGGGCCATTGAGCTTTCTCCAGGGCAATGGGGCGATCCCTGCCATGCTATCAGGGCAGCTAGCCCCTATTCTCGCTCAAGAACGGCTCCTGGACAGCTCCTCCACGTGCTGCCGCGGGATGACCCGTCCTTCGTCCTCAAAGCCAGGGATCTCGTGGAAGTTGAGGTAGCGGTACAGCTCGCCGGCAAAGGGCTGGATCTTGGTGGAGACGATCTCTCGGTACTCCTCAGGGGTGGGGATCCGTCCCAAAAGGGCGCAGGCGGCGGCCAGCTCGGCGGATCCCAGATAAACCCGCGCGTCTTTGCCCATGCGGTTGTTGAAGTTGCGGGTGGAGGTGGACATGACGGTGGCCCCGTCTTCCACGCGGGCTTGGTTGCCCATACACAAGCTGCATCCCGGCATTTCCGTTCTGGCCCCGGCGGCAGCAAAGATGCCGTATACGCCTTCCGAGCGCAGTTGTGCCTCATCCATGCGGGTGGGCGGACAGATCCAGAATTGGCGCACCTTGGCCCGCCCTTGGCCTTCCAGGATTTTGGCGGCGGCGCGGTAGTGGCCGATGTTGGTCATGCAGGAGCCGATGAAAACTTCGTCAATCTTGATCGGCGTATCGGGGTTGCCGGCGGCGTGTTGGGCATGGACTTCGCTCAGGGTCATCACCTTGTCGGGATCGTTGGGGGCACAGACAATTGGCTCGGTGATGGTGCTGAGGTCGATTTCGATGACTTCGGCGTATTCAGCGTCGGCATCCGCCTCCAGGAGGGTGGGGCTGGCCAGCCAGGCTTCCATTTTGGCGATGCGCCGCAGCAAGGTTCTCGCATCCTGGTAGCCGCGGGCAATCATGTTTTTCAGCAGCACCACGTTGGAGCGCAGATATTCTGAGACCGTCTCGAGGCTCAGCTGGATGGTACAGCCGGCACAGTTGCGCTCTGCCGAGGCATCGGTAAACTCGAAGGCCTGCTCCACCTTCAGATGCGGCAGGCCCTCGATCTCCATGATGCGCCCGGCAAAGACGTTTTTCTTGCCTTTTTTCTCAACGGTGAGCAGCCCCCTCTGAATGGCCACGTAGGGGATGGCATGGACAATGTCCCGCAGGGTGATCCCCGGCTGCAGTTCCCCCTTAAAGCGCACCAGCACCGATTCCGGCATGTCCAAGGGCATCACCCCCATGGCGGCGGCAAAGGCCACCAGACCGGATCCCGCCGGGAAGGAGATCCCCAAGGGGAAGCGGGTGTGGGAGTCGCCCCCGGTGCCGACGGTATCCGGCAGGAGCATGCGGTTGAGCCAGGAGTGGATAATGCCATCGCCGGGACGCAGGACAACGCCCCCGCGGGAAGCGAAAAAGTCGGGCAGCTCTTTGTGGATCTGGATGTCCACCGGCTTGGGATAGGCGGCGGTGTGGCAGAAGCTCTGCAGCACTAGGTCGGCGTTGAAGCCCAGACAGGCCAGCTCCTTCAGCTCATCGCGGGTCATGGGGCCGGTGGTGTCCTGGGATCCCACCGTGGTAATGAGGGGCTCACAACTGGTGCCCGGGCGCACGCCTGGCAGCCCACAGGCTTTGCCCACGATTTTTTGCGCTAGGGTATAGCCTTTGCCGGTGTCTGCCGGTGGAGTGGGGCGGATAAACAAGGTCGAGGGAGGCAAACCCAAGGCTTGGCGGGTTTTGTCGGTGAGGGCACGGCCAATCAACAGGGGAATACGTCCCCCCGCCCGCACTTCGTCGGGGAGGGTCACGGGCCGCAGGGAAAAGGTGGAGAGAACCTGGCCGGCCTCAGAGCGGATCACGCCTTCGTAGGGGTAAATGGTAACCACCATGCCGGTTTCCAGGCGGGAGACATCGCACTGGATGGGCAAGGCCCCGGCATCTTCGGCGGTGTTGAAGAAGATGGGCGCAATGGTGCCCCCCAGGATCACCCCCCCAGCCCGCTTGTTGGGCACATGGGGAATGTCGTGGCCGATGTGCCAGAGGAGTGAGTTGAGGGCGGATTTGCGGGAGGATCCCGTGCCTACCACATCCCCCACAAAGGCGACCGGATGGCCGCGGCGCTTCAGCTCGGCAATGGTAACCAGGGATCCTGGAGCGCGGGACTCCAGCATGGCTTGGGCGTGGAGGGGGATATCCGGGCGGGTGGTGGCGTGGGCGGCGGGGGAAAGGTCATCGGTGTTGATCTCGCCGGCAACCTTGAACACTGTTACAGTGATGGCTGCGGCCAGGGGAGCTTTGGCGGTAAACCATTCGCCCTTGGCCCAGGACTCGATCACCTGTTGGGCATAGGCATTGCCGGACTGGCTCAGCTCCAGCACATCGTGAAAGGCATCGAAGATCAGCAGCGTGTGGCTGAGGGCGCGGGCTGCTGCCGCTGCAATCTCACTCCGGGGATCCCGCAACAGATCCAGCAAAACCTGGACGTTGTAGCCCCCCAGCATGGTGCCCAAGAGCTCCACCGCCCGCAGGGGAGTGATCAACGGGGATTCAACCTCCTCCTTGGCCACAGCGGCCAAAAAGCCCGCTTTCACATAGGCGGCTTCATCGACCCCCGGCGGGACGCGCTCTGTTAAGAGGTGCAACAAAAAGGCTTCTTCGCCGGCAGGCGGGGCCTTCAGGAGCTCGCACACCTGGCTGGTCTGGGCAGCGTTTAAGGGCAGCGGCGGGATCCCTTGGGCCTCGCGGGCAGCGGCGTGTTGGCGGTATTCGGCCAGCATGGGGGTTTAGGCACTCGACGTGGGTATTTATTCTACCGCTAGCTCGGCAGAGGAAAGGTCCTCGAGAAGGGATCCCATTCGCTGGCGGTAACTCAGTTTGGCCTAGGATAGCTCCGCCAACAGCTCTTTTTGGTAAAGGCCAATACAAGCCTGGATCAAGTCGTCCAGCTCCCCATCCAAGATGGGCTGCAGAGGGAAATTCTGGTTGAGGCGGTGGTCGGTAACGCGGTTGTCCTTGTAGTTGTAGGTGCGAATTTTTTCCGAGCGGGATCCCGTTCCCACCTGCATGCGCCGAGCAGAGCTGATGGAGGCCTGTTGCTCCTGCAGCTTCATCTCGTAGAGTTTGGCCCGCAAAATCTGCATGGCCCGCTGGCGGTTCTGCAGCTGGGAACGCTCCTCGGTACAAAACACCCGGATCCCGGTGGGCTTGTGGAGAAGATCCACCGCCGTCTCCACCTTGTTGACGTTTTGGCCGCCTGCCCCCCCGGAGCGTGCCGTTTTGATTTCAATGTCTTTCGGGTCGATCACCACCTCCACTTCATCCACTTCCGGCATCACCGCCACCGTGGCCGTCGAGGTGTGGACACGGCCTTGCGCTTCGGTGACGGGCACCCGCTGCACCCGATGCACGCCGGCTTCAAACTTGAGCTTGCTGTACACCTGATCCCCTTGAATCTCCAGGATCGCCTCTTTGTAGCCCCCCAGCTCTCCTTCCGAGAGGCTGGCCAGACGCACCGACCAGCCCAGCTTTTCGGCGTAGCGGGTGTACATGCGGGCCAGATCCGCCGCCCACAGCGCCGCCTCCTCCCCACCGGTGCCGGCGCGAATCTCCAACATGATGTTCTTGTCGTCGTTGGGATCCCGGGGCAGCAGCAGCAGGGTGAGCTTTTCCTCCAGTTGTTCTTGGCGGGCCCGCAGTTGCTCAAGTTCCGCTCTTGCCATCGCCTCCAGCTCCGGGTCGGAGGCCGATTCCCGCAAAAGTTCTTCCGTCTGTTGCAGATCGCGATTCAGCTTTTGCCAGTCGTGAAAAGCCTGGACGGTGGCCTCCAAGGAGGAGCGGGCCTTGGCAATCCGCTGCAGCTCAGCCGGATCCGTGGCCACGTCCGGATCGGCCAAGCGCACCGTCAGCTCCTGAAAGGTGGCTTCGACATTCTTAAGCTGGTCGATCAGTTGAGCAGAAGCCATAGACTCGCAATACCCAGGAATCCAAGTATTGCCCACACCCAGATGGGGGAACCTCTACTTGGCCTTTTTGCCACCGCTCATGCCGTATTTGCGCATGAACTTCTCCACCCGGCCTTCGCTGTCGATGATCTTCTGGCTGCCGGTGAAAAAGGGATGGTTGCCCGACCAAACATCCACCTTGAGCTCCGGCTTGGTGGATCCCACCGTCATCACCACTTCGCCGTTGCAGATGACTTTGGCTTCTGGATACCACTGCGGGTGCAATCCTTTCTTGGGCATAACCCTTTCCTCCTCTGGGCCTGTTTCTATACCCTTGTCTATCAACATCTTCCTCTAAAAACAACGGCAGGGATCCCTAGCGCTTCGAGTACTGGGGAGCCTTGCGGGCCTTGCGCAGGCCGTATTTCTTCCGCTCCACGGCGCGCGGATCCCGTTTCAGATAACCCTCTACTTTCAAAGGGCCGCGATTGGCCGGATCCACCTCGCAGAGGGCGCGCGCCACCCCCAGCTTGATCGCATCCGCCTGGCCGTGAACGCCGCCGCCATGGGCTCGCACCAGAATATCGTAGGAGTTTTCCAGACCAAGGATCTCCAGCGGCCCCTTCACACTGGCCAGCAGGGCTTCTTGATACTGCAGATACTGGTCTCCCGGCCTGTCGTTGATGATGATTTTGCCCGTGCCGGGCACCAAACGCACGCGGGCAACGGCGGTTTTGCGGCGTCCCGTTCCCCAATAAACGGCTCGTTGGCTGCTCGCTTGAGTCATGCTTTGGCTCCTGGGATCGTGTTGAGGGGATAAACCTGGGGTTGCTGGGCCTCATGAGGGTGGTTTGGCCCGACATAAACTTTTAGCTTGGTGAATTGCCGCCGGCCCAAACGGGTGTGGGGCAACATTCCCTTGACCGCTTTTTCCACCACCCGCTCCGGCAGGCGCGCCTGCAGTTGGGCAAAGGTTTCTACTTTCATGCCGCCGGGACGGCCAGAGTGGCGGCGGTAGAGCTTTTGGGTGCGCTTTTTGCCAGTGACCACCACTTTCTCAGCGTTGATCACAATTACATAGTCTCCCGTATCCAGGTGAGGGGTGAAGTCCGGTTTGTGCTTACCCCGCAAGAGGGTGGCCACAGCGGCGGCCAAGCGGCCCAGGCGCTGATTGGCAGCATCCACCAGATACCAGCGGGGCGCCAGAGTTTCGGGGTTGGGAAGGGGAGTTTTGTTCATGGCAGCCAAGGAAACATATCAGGACAAGCTTGGAGATCGCCCAGATCAACCGCAGGAATGGGCCAACGCAGCCGGCGACCGGAGGGCGGAGGGAGGCTCTGTGGACAAGGCCCAAAAGGGCGGCGAGTGGGCGAACTGTTGACCGAAGGGATCCGCAGCATAGCCCACATCCGTCAGGCACAGCCCTTGCGGAGGAGCGCTGTAGCGGGTGCGCATCTGGCTCCAGTCGTTGTGTTGCCACAGGTGGACAAACTGTGCCGGGCTGAGCTGGCCCCGGCCCACCACCTCTAGGGATCCCACCAAGAGCCGCATCATCCGGTAGAGGAAGCCGCTGGCCTGCACCTCGATGCTGATCAAGTCCCCCAGCCGCTGGCAGAGCACCTCCTGCACCTGTACCCGCGAGTGGGGCCGATCCGATCCCCGCCGCCGGAAGGCTTCCAAGCTGTGCTCCCCCAGCAGGGAATTCAGGGCTTCCGCCATCGGCTCCACCTGCAGAGGCCAACGCACTTGCCAGCTAAAGAGGCGCCAGAACACATCCGGTCGCTCCCGGTTCAGGATCAGGTAGCGGTAACGGCGCCAGCGAGCCGAAAAGCGGGCGTGCCAGGAGTCAGGCACTTGAGCAGAAGCCAGCACTACCACATCTTCCGGCAGACAGTCGTTCAGCACCCTCGACCACTCCGCCGCAGGGATGCCGGAGGTGGTGTCGAAGTGGGCCACCTGGCCTGCAGCATGAACCCCCGTATCGGTGCGACCGGCCCCATAGAGGGTTACCGGATGCCCCGCCCGCGACGCAATCGCCTCCTCCAGCACCCCTTGCACGGTACGGCGGGCTGCCTGGCGCTGCCAGCCATAGAACCTGCTGCCGAGGTACTGAATTCTCAGGGCAATGCGACGGTACGGCATGGATCCCTTTCCGCTACACCAGCTCGATGACCGCCATTTCTGCTCCATCCCCCCGCCGATGCACGGTGCGCAAGATGCGGGTATAGCCACCGGGCCGATCCCGGTAGCGCTCAGGAGCCTGCTCAAACAGGGAGCGCACCAGCTCCTTGTCGTAGATGTAGGCCAGCGCCTGTCGCCGCGCTGCCAGGGATCCCTCTTTGGCCAGGGTGATCATCTTCTCAGTGGTGGCCCGAATGGCTTTGGCGCGGGCTTTGGTGGTGGTGATCCGCCCTTCCCGCAGCAGAGCCGTGGTCAGCGCCCGCATCAGGGCCTTGCGCTGGTCGGCGGGCTTATTGAGGTGGGGGGTACGACGGCGGTGGCGCATGGTAACCTCTGTCTTGTGTCCTACACTCTTCGGGGATCCTTGCGTTTTGACGCGGTTGTGCTAGCGGTGCAGATGCTTGAGACGGAACCTAAACTCTAGGCCTTGCCTTTTTCGCGGGTGCGGGGCAGTGTCAGACCAAAGCGGGCTTTCAAAGCCTGCACCACCTCTTCGGCAGACTTCTGGCCAAAGTTTTTGATCTCCAGCAGATCTTCCTCGGTATAGAGCAGCAGATCGGCCACCGTGTTGATCTGAGCTCGCTTCAGACAGTTGTAGGCCCGTACCGAGAGCTGTAGCTCCTCGATGGGGATCTGGTTTTTTTGGTTGTCCTCGTCTGGCTTGGGCGGCACAGGAGCATCGAAGCTGACCTCCTGCAGCGGTGCGAACAAGCCCACCAAAATGCGGGCCGCTTGGCTGAGGGCCTCTTGCGGGGTGAGGCTGCCGTTGGTCCAGATTTCCAATACTAGCCGATCTTTTTCCAGGAATTGGCCCACCCGAGCTGCTTCCACAGCGTAGTTCACCTTGCGCACCGGCATGAAGACAGAGTCGATCTGCAGAAAATCAATCGCCATCGCTTTGCTGTCGGAGTAATCGACGGCGCGGTAGCCATGTCCCCGGCCAATCATGAACTCCATTTCCAAAATCGCCCCTTCCGCCAGGGTGGCAATGTGGTGACGGGGGTTGATCACCTCCACGTCGCTGGGCAATTGCAGCTTCTCAGCAGTAACTTCCCCTGGCCCCTGAGCCACCAAGCGGCCCACCTGAGTCTCGGGGGAACTGGAGCGCAGCACCAGCTCCTTCATGTTTAGAAGGATCTCCATCACGTCTTCCCGCACCCCCGGCACCGTGGAAAACTCGTGGGTCACCCCGGCAATGCGTACAGCAGTCACCGCCGTCCCCTCCAGATTGGAGAGCAACACCCGCCGCAAAGCGTTGCCCACCGTGATCCCTTGGCCGCGCTCCAGTGGCCCCAGAGCAAATTTGCCGTAGTGAACGCCGTTATCATCCCGATGAGATTCAACACACTCGGTCTGGTAAGCAACAGCGCTTGAGCTCGCTCTGCTGCCCAGAGAGTGGGAGAGGGTTCGGCTGGTTTGAATCGTCATGGTGGCCCCGTCCGTCTGGCTCGACATCCGTTTGGAGAACTGATGAAACTTCGAGGTCATCTCACGCTTGGGCAGACCTGTAGCTCTGGAGCAAACTCCTACAGACGCTCGACCGGCCCTCAACGCGGGATCCTTTAGACACGCCGCCGCTTGGGAGGACGGCAACCGTTGTGGGGAATGGGGGTGATATCTCGAATAAGGGTAATTTCCAAGCCCGTTGCCTGTAGAGCGCGAATGGCGGTTTCTCGACCGGCTCCCGGCCCGCTGACCATCACTTCGATCTGGCGCATGCCGTTCTCCATGGCCTGGCGCGCTGCGCTTTCGGCTGCGGTTTGAGCGGCGAAAGGAGTGCCCTTTTTGGCCCCTTTGAAGCCCGTAGAACCTGCCGAGGCCCAAGACACCACATCGCCGTTGGGATCCGTGATGGTGACGATGGTGTTGTTGAAGGTGGACTGAATGTAGGCCACCCCATTGGGGATGTTCTTTTTGACTTTACGTCCGCGCCGTTGCTGCCGAGCCATGATCCAGGTGTCCTTGCAATCGACTGTTTGGGGTTGGGATTCGGGATGGTGGAAGAGTTTTGCCTTCCGTGCAAAGCCGAGCGACTACTTCTTGGCGGGAGGTTTCTTCTTGCCGGCCACCGTTTTCCTGACCCCCTTGCGGGTGCGGGCGTTGGTGCGGGTGCGCTGACCACGCACGGGCAGACCCAGGCGATGGCGACGACCTCGATAGGTGCCGATGTCGATCAGCCGCTTGATGTTCATCGCCTCCTGGCGGCGCAGATCCCCTTCCACCTGGTATTCGCCCTCCACCACCGTTCGCAGGGCGGCCACCTCAGCGTCGGTGAGGTCGCGGGTACGAGTATCCGGATTGATGCCGGTCTTCGCCAAAATTTGGCGGGAGCGGGTCAGCCCAATGCCGTAAATATAGGTCAGGGCAATCTCCACTCGCTTTTCTCGGGGGATGTCAACTCCCGCAATCCGTGCCATAGTCAGGGATACCTTATCGAAATCAAATCAAACCAAGTTGCCTGCCTGAGATGGGATTTTTATTCAGGGGGATGTGGCCGTGGAGATGCTGGTCTTGGGATCTATGCTCGCCGAGAGATCTGGCCAAAGTTTTGCTCAGTTGTGTTGGGATCCCTCGCTTCTGTCTCCCATTGCAGGCTGGACACATCCTGCATCGAACCTCTAGCCCTGCCGCTGCTTGTGCTTCGGGTTGGAAGAACAGATCACCATCACCCGACCATGGCGGCGGATGACTCGGCATTTCTCACAGATCCGACGGACGGAAGGCCGCACCTTCATGGTTGATCCTGACAAAACCAGCGAATATCCATTCTATGTTCGTCTGGGCAACCTGTCAAAATGTGTTTGGGTTTGCTGACAGCGAGCGGACAGTCGGGTTGGCTATGCTGGTTGGGCGAGGATCTCCTGAGTCAAAGTAGGCGCGACTGTGGGGTGGAGAAGGCCATGCGGTGGCAATGGCTGGTTGTGCTGAGTGGTGTGCTGGGGCTGGGATCCCCTGTGTTGGGGCAAGGGATCCCTTCGCCGGAGGCAGGCTCTTCCTCTGCTGGGAGGAACTTTTCTGCGGATGGGAACGGCCTGAGGACAGAGGGGGATTGGCTTTTGCCGTTGCGCAGCTCTGCCGATCGCATCGATGGGGTACCGGATCGGGGCTGGGTTGCGGTTGGGCTGTTGGAGGAGCAGGCCGTGACCCTGCTGGATGGGGCCAGCGGGGATCCCCTGTGGCAGGTGGCGGTGGGGTTTGCTCCCAGTGTGGTGCGGGTGGATGAGGCGCGGCAGGTGGTCTATGCCTCTGGCCCCAATGCCCCTGGGCTGGTGGCCCTCGATCTGCTGACGGGGGAGCTGATTCAGGCCTATGGGTTGCCGGCGGGAGTTTTGGATATTGCCGTGGATGGGGTCACAGGGCGGGTTTTCGCCTCCATGCCTTCTGCCCAGAGTTTGGCGGTGATGGCTGCTCCCCTTCGCAGCAGCGGTGCGGAGCACAAACGCCAAAGCGACCCCTCAGAGCAGCCGCAAGCCCGCAATTTGCCGATGCCCGGCCCCCCTTTGGCGCTGGCCTACGATGCGGAGCGGGGATCCCTGTTTGTGGGTCTAGCCGGGGAGGATCCCCTCAGTTTGCTGGTGGTCAACCCGGACAATGGGGAGCTGTTGGCCCGTTGGCGGGGCGGCAATACTCCGGAAGCCATGGCCCTGGATGCCGAACGGCAACGCTTGGTGGTGCTCAACTCCGGCAGCCAAGACCTGACGGTGCTGGATCTGAGCCGCAGCGGCGAGGCCCTGCAGCGGGTTGGCCTGGATTGGCGACCGACGCGGCTGGCCCTTTCCCCGGATGGACGTTGGGCTTACGTGACCTCCCGCGATAGCGACCGCCTGCAGCTGGTGGATTTACAGACGGGGCGATTGATGGCCTCGCTGCGGCTGCAGGGACAGCCGACGGGTCTGGTGATGCTGGGGGAGCGGGATCTGTGGGTGGTGGCAGCAGGGATCCCAGCTTTGCGCCGTTTGCAGGATATTCAGGCTCAAGTTGGCGACGGCGGGACAGAGGTCCTGAACGGGGGAGTCCCCTCTCCAGGCAACCGCGGTGTGGTGACCGGGCGGGTGCTGGATATTGCCGGCCAACCTGTTCAGACGGGGGTTTTGCACTTGGCCGCCACGCCAACCCAACCCCAGCAAACTGTTCGCATTGCTGCCGACGGCACTTACGTGCTGCCGGAACTGCCGGCCGGCCTGTATTTGGTGGATGTGGAGGTGCCGGGTTTTCCCCTGACCAGCACCCAGGTGGAAGTCCGGGCCGGCTTTGTCTCCACTCAGGATATTCGTCTGCCGCCCGGGGAACCGACCCGCCAGCCGGAGGGCATTGGCCTTTTGCCCGATGAACCCGTTTACTCGGATGAGCTGGCCCGCCACCTCAGCATGGCCCTGAAGGAGTTGCAGCCCCAGCGACCGGTGATCCTCTTGAAGGGGCCTTTGGGGCCGGATCCTCGGTTTGAGCCGCTTCTGCCCCTCACCCAGGGCCTGACTTTGTTGGATCGGGATGAGCGCTACACCTCCGATTTGGCCAAGCTGAAGGTGATCGGGGATGCCCTGGGATTGCGCTATATCCTCTTGACCCAGATGCAGATCTCGCGGGACTACAACCGCCAGGGCAACTCTCTGCTGAATACGGCCTTACGCTTTGTGGCCCCGACGGTGCCGGTGGAAATTCCCAATTTCACCCCCAACCAGTTGCGCAGCCGCGGGGTGGTGGTGGTGGTGGACTTGCAGAGGGATCGGCCTGGGGATCGGGCCCGCTACTACGAAGCCTATGGGCGGGATGATGTGGGCGGGGATCCGATGTTTGAAGATGCGGCAGCGGGCCTGTTTCGGCTGCAGGTGCGCAACATGGTGCCGGTGTTTGTCCAACAATGGCAAGCCAACAACCCCTTTTCGGGGTGAGGATCCCTGCAGCACCCGTCAGTGGCGCAAAGCAGAATAGAACCGACTGCTATTACCGGATGCAACCTTCGCCATGCCTCTTCTCTTCTTCCATCCTCTCCGGCGCAGGATCAGCTATCGCTACGCGACGCTCTCGCGAACAGGCAGTCTGGCCCTCTGCGGCTGGCTGGCACTGACTTCAGGAGCGCTGGCTCAGGCTCCGGCCACCCCCATTCCACGGTTGACGCCGTTGTTTCCCTTTCAAGACAAAGGGCAGCCCCAGGGAACGGCGCGGCTGGTGGGGCAGGTGAGCAACAGCGTGGGACAACCTGTGGCGGGGGCACAGGTGCAGTTGGAGGGCATGGAGAACCCCAATCAGCTGATTCAAACCGATGAGCGGGGCGCTTTTGAGCTAGACCATGCCCCAGCCGGGCGCCGGATGTTGACGGTGTGGCACCCCGACTATGAAAAGGCAGAGCAGGAGATCCTCCTGCAAGCGGGCCTGACCACCCCTGTGGATGTGGTTTTGCAGGTGTCCATTCGGCCTCAACCCCGTCGTCGCCTTGGCATTTTGGGGGTGGGAGGGTTGGAGCACACCCAACTGTTGGGCCAGCGCCTGGCCATAGAGGCAGTGCGTCTGGGCTTGATCCCCAACGGCGAGAAGGTGGTGCCTCTGGACAACCGTCGCATTCAGCCCATTTTGCAGAAGGTGGGCTGGCCCATCTACGAACTGTTTGAGTGGGATCGCCGCAAGCCCGAAGCAGTAGGCCAATTTTTCGATTACCTGGGCCTGGAAGCCATCGTCATCGCCCGCGTCGATGTCCTCACCCGACCGGCTTCGCCAACGGAGTTGAGCCTGCGTTCCCGCAGCCGCCTGGAACTGTGGCGGTTTGATGAGCAAGGCAACCTGGTGGCGGATGTCTTGGCCGAGGCCAGTCGCGATCAGGTGGAGCGGGGCAACCTCAATGCTGCCGAGCTGGCCCAGCTTTATCAAATCCAAGTCACCCAAATGGCTGCTGAGGTGGGATCCCGCTGGAAGGAGCATCACCCGCTGGCCCAGTACCTAGAACTGGCTCAGGGAGAAGCCCCACCCCCACGCTCTCGCCTGGATACGGCTGTGGAGCTGCGCATCCCCTCTGCCACACCGACTCCCTAGGTCTTAAGCAGAACAGCTCCGGGATCTCTTCTGTTGTCGTGAAAGGGATTGTCCTCTGAGTTCGTCTAGCAACGACGGGAGGAGCCGCCCGAAGAGTGGCGAGAAGAGCTGCCCCCCGATGAAGGGCGGGAGGAGGAGCCGAAAGAGCCAGAAGAGCGCGAGGAGCCGCCACAACAGGAGCTTGCAAAGCTTGGATCTGGTTTTGCAGTTGTCTGCAGCGACGCTGCCTGCGCCAGTACATTGTGCCGCCGATTATCCCTGCAGCACCTGCCCCCACCCCTACCAACGGCCAGGGCGAAGGGGGAGGCGGGTAGGTCATGCCTCTGTTGAATTGCTGCCCGGCGCTGCAGCCGGCCTGACCGCGTCAGCGGTGCGGTTCCCCCACAGCACTTTTCTCCTGAGGCCAGCTTTCCCATTGGCTATTTCTGCCGGGGATCCCCCCTGGTTGCCCGCAGGACTCTGTCCCACCGGCGCGAAAGGGCGAGCCATCCCAGTTTTAAGGCCGGCCCCAGCACCTGCCAGCCGCGAAACCGAACCACCAGGGATCCCTGTCCGCACCAGCCGATGCGGGTGAAGGTCAAGCGCAGGTGTTGAGCCAACGGAAGAGGTAGAGCGGCGATTAGTCCCAAGCATTGCCCCGTCAAAGCTGGATTGGCAAAGCCAATTTCTACGCCGCCTTGCCAGGATTGAATGCGAAGTTGCTTGCCCAGCTTCCACAGGTAGGGCCAATAACGCGGCCAATCTCCGAGGGAGCGAGGTTCTCCCCGCTGTACTGGCCAACGCCCGCGAAGGCGCAGGGATCCCCAACGCCATTCCCAGCCACGGCGGCTGCCCCGCACGGCCCAGCCTCCCCAGCCGTGCCATTTCCAGATCCAGGCAAGGGGGCCCTGCCAGGGTTTGCGGTAGCGCAGAATGAGCTGTTGAGGCCAGAACAAGAGAGTTCCCACAAAGACGGCCAGCAGCAATCCCAAAGGACTCCGTCCCGCTAACGCGAACAGCTTGAGCACCGACTGGGATCCTCCGCGGTCAATCCATAGCGGGCCAGAAAACGGGGCAAATCGACCACCAGGCAGGTGTAGGATCCCTGCATCACCAGCCGCTCCTGCTGGGTGATCTCCACCTGAAACCGAATGCGTCTTCCCTCCACGGCCACGACTTCGACCCGAACCTGCAAGGGATCCCCCGCCACCGCTGCCGACCGATGTTCCAAGGCAAAGCGGATCCCGACCGCCGCTTCCTCCGGCTCGTAGAAGGGCTGCAAGGTGGTGTGGCTGCACCGCTCGATCAACGTCAACAGAGCTGGGGATCCGATCACCTTCACACCGGGGTTGCCCAGAGCCTCAGCGGTTTGTTCTGGGCCGAGGATCCCCTGCCAGGTGCCGAGGGTGCCCAGGGGAACAGGTTTCATCAGCGGGCGGGGGCGCGCCTTCTCCCAGAGTGCCATAGGCTCCAGCCTTGCCAGAGCAGGAGAATCAACGCCAGGATCCCGACCACCCCGGCCAGCACCAGCGCCCGTTCCAGGCGGGTGGCATGGAAGCCGGTTACCGTCCAATCGCGGCCGAGGTTGGATCCCAGAATGGCGAGCGTGGCCAGAGCCAAACCAAGGACTCCGTCCCGCTGCCGCGAATGGATCCCTGGAGATTCCGCCCCTCTTCCCTCCTGCTGCAGGAGGATGGGCTGCAGCGCCGCCAGGATCAAAGCAGTCATCAAAGCTCCCAATAGGAAGGCCGCTTGCGGCTGGGCGTGAATGAAGTAGCCCACCCCCACCGGCAAAGCCAGGCTGGCCAGCGTCAGAGCGATCCCCGTCTGCAGGGGTTTGTCTGGCCCGTATAGCCAGTGAATGAGCGCCGCCAGCGCCATGCCCGCCATGCCCAGGTACAGCGCCGCCGACACATAGGGCTGGGTGAGGTCGATCCCGGCAACCTGCAGGTTGAACTGGTGCAACAGGTTTTGCAGCAGAGGGCGGGCCGACAAAAACAAAGCGGCCATGGCCCCCCAACGGCTGGGAAAAGCCAGACATCCCAGCCCCAAGAGGGCCGCCCCGTAGGATCCCCCCAGCCGCAACGCCAGCAGCGCTCCTCCCCCCACCAGCGTTAGGCCCACACAGGCCCGCCAGAGCAGCCGTCCTTGTTGCTCGGCAACGCTGACGCGACCGGCTAAAGCCTCCGGCCCGCTGACATGAGCAGGTTCCCCTGGCGCAGGGATCCCCCGTCCCGTCTGGTTCTCCAAGGCAAGCAAGGCCCACGAGAGCAGCACCCCTGCCCCGTAGAGCAAGGCCCAAAAGGGATCCTGGTATAGGCCGTTGCGGGTCAAGGCCAAGGCCAGCGCCAACGCTACCAGCCACCCCACCCCATGCCCCACTGCCGACAGCAGCCCGGGGGAGTCTTCTGCGGCGGTCAAGAGCGGCACAGTGCCTGCCACCAAGCTGAGGGCGGCCAGCCCCACCGGCAACAGCACCTGCCAAGGGAGATCCGGCTGGGATCCCATCTCCAGCAGGCGAGATCCCCAGGTTATGGCGGCAATGCCGCTCCACCCCTGGCCCAGCGCCATCAGCAACGACAGGGCTTCCGCTGCGGCCAAGACCCCCAGCAAAGGGATCCCCACCAAGCCCATCCCCAGGCCGCAGCCCCACAGAAAGAGCATTCCATGCTGCTCCGCAATGCCGATGCGACTGGGGGAGCCGATAGCCAGACTTTGCCAGGCCGCCAAACTGAGCAACAGCACCACCAGCCCTTGCCCGGCCCGACCGCAGCCACTCAACCCCAGTAAACCCACCCCCACCAGGCCCCCCAACAACAAAGCCAGGGGGATCAGATCCGGCAACTGACCCAGCCAGCACCCCAGCGCCGCCAAGGCCACCAAGCCCAGCCCCACTGCCGGTTGCCAGCGGCGAACGGATCCCCAGCGGCGATATCGAATCGCTTCCAACAGCAAGACCACCAAGCCAATCGCGGCCGCAATCGCCAAAACTCCACCCAGCACGTGCTCCCTCCTTTCAAGCCCTGCACCAACTATCGCCTATCGCTGTCCGGTCATCATCGCCATTCAGCTAGAAATCGCAGGAGCCCCGCACTGTACCCGTAGGGTCAGTGCCGGGAGGAATGCGCTTTGATGAAGTAC
>NZ_JANSHM010000046.1:0-22566 GCF_047461635.1 Synechococcus sp. W55.2
GAATGGTGCGAATGTGATTGCGCTCTTGGGGGCTGCCGTAAACCAGCCTAGAGGTTCGGGCCTGTTTTGTTCTCTGGTAGGGCAGAGCAGGCTCAGGGCTACTGAAAGCCCGCTCCGTACCGCTTAGCGGTCGGAGCCGGGTAGTTTACGAGATAGGCTTTTCGGCTGCAAGTCGCACAAAGCGATTTTGGTTGTAGAGCTGCTGAGCCACCACTGCGAAACCCACCTTCTCCAGCAACCACACCAGGTCTTCGGCGCTGAAGCGATTGTGCTCGTAGAAGTGGGTAAACTGATCCAGCAGCGTTTCCAAAGGCGTGTCCGACTGGAAGAGTTGGGCCTCTGTATCGGCATCGAAGTAGAGGCTGAGCGGGGCGCGCACCCAATCCACCAGCAAAAATCGCCCCCCCGGCTTGAGTAGACGCAACACCTCCTGCAACAAGCGCAAGGGCTGCACCATCTCGTGCAACACCACCACTGCCTGAGCTGCATCGATGCTGTTGGCCGCAAGCGGCAAGTGAGGGTCGTGCAGGTCGGCCTGCAGCAGCTGGATTCCAGGGATCCCTTTCAAATCTGCCGCCGCTCGCTCCAACATGTAGGGCATCACATCCACCCCGATGAAGTGTCCTCCGGGATAGCGTTGCGCCCACTGACCCAGAGCAAACCCCGGCCCGGTTCCCAGATCCAACAAGCGCGGTGCAGGAGGCAGACAGGGCTCGATGTGCATCTGCCAGAAGTGCCAAAACGCCTCGTTAAAGCGCCCAGGAGCTGTTGCCAGCATGCGCTCGCAGAAGCTGGGGCCACGGTGGTGCTGGTAGAGAAGCTGAAAGGTATCGAGGCCGGTCTGGGGCATGGCCGAAGATTGTCAAACAAAAGATGGTCAAGGGACTGCGAAGAGTGACAAGGGATCCCCAAAAGTAAGGCCTAATGTCGGCCTAACGAGCAGTGGGAGCGCTGGAAAAGTTGGCAATGCCGGTCTCCAGGTCGCTAAAGCAGGTCAGTACCTTTTCCATGGAGGTGAGGTTGAGGACGAGGGCCACACTTTCCGGCACGCAACAAAGGCTAATGTTGCCCCCGGCAGCACGGCACTTGCGCAAAGCCGAGATCAACACCCCCAGCCCAGAGCTGTCCATAAAAGTGACCGATGACATGTCGATCAACATATTGGGATAACCGAAATCTAAAACCTGCTGGAGCAATTGCCGAACTTCTGAGGCGGCCTTGGCATCAAAACGACCTTCCAGGGGCACAATTGCCAGTTTTTGCCCTTGCGGAGTTTCAGCAGTACGGATGCGCAGCTTGAAATCCATCGTTTCCAGTGAAGACCTCATGCCCCACCTTAACACCATCCGCTACCGCCCACCAGGAAATCTTGTGAAGATCCCCAGGGACAGCGCGGCTCCCTCCAAAAACATCTGCCCTCTCGCCCCCAGCTCCTCTCCCAACAAGCCAGAGGGAAGCCGTGTAAACCCATGAAGTAAGAGCCGCCCCAGAGCTTAGCAGGAACTCCATCCCCCGCAGGGAAGGGATCCGGCCTCGGCCACAAATTCCGCATCTTAGGCGGATCTACCTACAGCATAGGTTGCAGGGTTAAAGCCTCCGAGTCTATGGAGGGAAGGGACATGTGCAAACGGGGACGGTGCATAGAGAGCAACTGGGCCAGCCGCTTGCGCAGCTCAGTACGGGGCACAATCGCGTCGATGAGCCCTTGGGCCAGCAGGTACTCGGCGGTTTGGAAGCCTTCTGGCAGCTTGCCCTTGCCGATGGTTTGCTCGATTACGTTGGGCCCGGCAAACCCCACCTGCGCGCCCGGCTCGGCCAGGATCAAATCTCCCAGCATGGCAAAGCTGGCAGTTACCCCGCCATAGGTGGGATGGGTGAGCACGGAGATGAACAATTGTCTGGCGTCGCGGTGCCTTTGTAGGGCGGCTGAGGTCTTGGCCATCTGCATCAGGCTGAGGATCCCTTCCTGCATGCGGGCTCCCCCCGAAGCCGAAAAGAGGATCAAGGGCAGGTGATCGCAGGTGGCCCGTTCCGTGAGGCGGGCGATCTTCTCGCCTACCACCGAGCCCATGCTGCCGCCTATAAAGCGAAAGTCCATCACCCCAATCGCCACCGGGATCCCTTCCAGGCTTCCCAACCCTGTCAGGACGGCATCCTTGAGCTGGGTGCGCTCCTGGTAGGTGGCCAAGCGCTCGGAGTAGGGCTTTTGGTCGAAAAAGTGTAGGGGATCCGTGGGAGCCAGGTGCTCGTCGAGGGGTTGCCAGGATCCGGGATCCAAAAGCTGTTCCAGACGCTCTGGGGCTGTAATGCGGTGGTGATGCCCACAGCTGGGGCAAACTTGCCAGTTTTGCTGCAGATCCTTGGTGTAGGTCAGGGTGTCACAGGCAGGACACTTTTGCCAGAGGCCGTCGGCAATCTCTCTTACCTGACGCTCTTTGTCGAAGGGGCTGCTACCTGTCAGGTTTAGAGAGGTTTGTCTGCGCCGTTCCGCAAACCAATCCAGTAAAGACATAGCCGTTGAAACACCTTTTCTGGCCAGGGATGTTGAGAGCCCTGCCGGTGAGCTGCGAAACACATCTCAACGTTCTCAAGCTATCAAAGAATCGCCCAACTGAAAATAGAGACAACAGCAGGCAATGGAGAGTCGGTGGCAGGTGCTGACCACAGGGGATGGATCCCTGACCTTTTTCTCGGAAGAGTTTGGACAGGCTTTTCACAACGTCAGTGGTGCCGCCCAGGAGGCTTTGGAGAAGTTTGTCCGCCCTTGCCGGCTGGATCGGCTGCCGTTGGAACGGGATCCCGCCCAGCCCATTTGCCTTTTGGATATTTGCTTTGGCCTGGGCTACAACTCCGGCCTTGCCCTAGAAACCATTTGGCAAATCCGGCCCGATTGTCTTGTGGAGGTAATCGGCCTGGAGCGATCCCCGGAAGTACCCCGGCAAGCTTGGCAGGCAGGGGTGGGATCCGACTGGAGCTTTGGGCAAGAATGGCAACACTGGATTGAACAGGGATCCTGGCAATCGGAGCGCTGGCGCGGAACGCTGCTGTGGGGCGATGCCCGGCAAACGGTGTTGCAGGTGCCGCTGGGGTGGGCAGATGCGGTGTTTTTGGATCCCTTCTCGCCTTCTGTTTGCCCAGAGCTGTGGACGGTGGATTTCCTGCGGGCCGTGGCCGAACGGATGCGACCAACCGGCATTTTGGCCACCTATTCCTGTGCAGCGGCGGTGCGAGCGGCTCTGTTGGAAGCAGGGCTTTTCATCGGCTCTACCCCCCCGGTAGGTCGTCCTTGGCCGGGGACAGTGGCCTCGCCCCAACCTGACCACCTGCCGCCTCTTTCCCCCATGGAGTGGGAGCACCTGAAAACTCGCGCTGCCGTGCCCTACCGGGATCCCACCTTGCAAGGGGAGCGATCCCAAATCCGGCTGCAACGCCAGCAGGAACAGCAGGCCTCCTCTTTGGAGCCCACTTCCGCTTGGAAACGCCGTTGGCCCGTGCAAGCCTAGGGAGCGGCAATACCTGGCCGGAGTTCAAATCAGGGCAGCCGTTCTCAGGATTGCCGTCCGGGTGTATACAAAACATCTGGGCCATTTCCGTACCCCTACGCAGGCCATCATTTCTTGACAAAGTTAAGCTGAGATGAAACTTCTCTGCTGTCAACTGCCATGTCTTCTGAGGAGTCCCTCCCGCTGACGCGAGCAACCTCTGCCGGTACGCTGGTTGCCCTTTGTGCTGAACAGCACCGCGTCATCCTGCAGTTTTTGACTCGCCTGTCTCGAGCGCCGGAGTTGGATCTGGAGCAGCGACGCCTCTGTGTACAAAGGTTGCGACAGCGCCTCTCCCGC
This sequence comes from Synechococcus sp. W55.2, assembly GCF_047461635.1. Taxonomy (NCBI): domain Bacteria; kingdom Bacillati; phylum Cyanobacteriota; class Cyanophyceae; order Synechococcales; family Synechococcaceae; genus Synechococcus; species Synechococcus sp. W55.2. The sequence goes on from NZ_JANSHM010000046.1 coordinate 3,843, forward strand.
CACATTCAACTGGAGCGCCATGTTCTCTACCCCCTGCTCAGGTCGGCTCTCCAGGCGGATCTCCACCTTAGCGACCAAATTGAGCGGCTGGAGCAACATCTGCGGGATCAGATCCCGGAGCTGACGCGCTTTTTGCACCAATCAGAGCGCACCCCGCAGCAGGTGGATCCTTCTGCTGCCCTTCACTTCTATCGGCAATTGCGGGCTCAGTTTGATCAGGAGGAGAAAATCTTGCATCCCCTCTTTGCCCAGCATGTTTCTCCCGAAGCAGAGCAGCAGCAGTTGCGTCTGTTCCGCAAACGCCTGCAAGCCAGCGCTGCTTCCAATCGCTCTGCACATAGCCGTCGCGTCGCTCTGGAGGAGCTGGAACGGCAGGCGATAACCCGCCCTGTCTTGCCCAACGAGCGTCTCTGGTCGCTGCAGGGCAACGCTGTGCAGATGGCCGCTCCCTAGTCGACGACGGTCTTGTTGTTGGAGGCTAGTGGTGGTATTTTTGCTGCAATCGGCTCCCTGACCCCAAAACCATGCAGCCCTGGGATCCGGAAACCTACGTCGACCAGATGGCCCAACTGCTGCAACTGCCCCTGCATCCCGACCACCGAGCAGGGGTGATCGAAAATTTTGCCCGCTTTCTGCCCATTGCTCAACAGGTGCTGGAGTTCCCGTTGCCGCCGATAGTTGAGCCAGATCCCACCTTTGACCCCCAGCCATGACCGGGGATCCCCACCTTCTCGGCAGCGCTGACGCGGTCTCTATTGCCAGGGCTGTCCGCCAGGGATCCGTGAGCGCCCAAGCGGTGGTGGCCGCCTGTCTGGAGCGGATTCGCCGGCGGGATCCCCAGCTCAATGCCTTCACAGCCGTGCTGGAGGAATCGGCTCTGCAAGCAGCGGAGCAGGTGGATCGACAGGTGGCTCAAGGGATCCCTGTAGGCCCGTTGGCAGGGGTGCCTTTTGCCGTCAAGAACTTATTTGACGTGGCCGGCCTCACCACCCTGGCTGGCTCGGCGATCAACCGCGAGAATCCCCCGGCCATCCAAGATGCAACGGTGGTGGCTCGTCTCAAGCAGGCAGGGGCAATCTTGGTGGGCACCCTCAACATGGACGAGTACGCCTACGGCTTCGTCACCGAAAACAGCCACTACGGCCCCACCCACAACCCCCACGATCTCAGCCGCAGTGCGGGGGGATCCTCGGGCGGCTCGGCAGCTGCAGTAGCAGGAGGTTTGGTGCCTCTCGCCCTGGGCAGCGACACCAACGGCTCGATTCGGGTACCGGCCTCTTTGTGTGGCGTCTACGGCCTCAAGCCCACCTATGGCCGTCTATCGCGGGCAGGAGCGGCTCTGTTTGCCGCCAGCTTTGACCACGTGGGCCCCTTGGCCCGTTCGGTGGCCGATATTGCCCTCAGCTTCGATGTCATGCAAGGGCCGGATCCCCAAGATCCCGTCTGTACCCGGCGTCCTGTAGATCCCACCTTTGGGCAATTGGGGCAGGGGATCGAAGGCTTGCGCATCGCGGTGGCGGATGATTACTTTGCCCGAGGGGCAGAGCCCCCCATCTTGGCCGGGGTAGAAAAGGTGGCCCAAGCCTTGGGGGTCGGCCAGACTGTGCGGATCCCGGAAGCCCAGCGCGCCCGTGCCGCTGCCTTCCTGATCACGGCTGCTGAGGGAGCCAACCTGCACTTGCCCAACCTGCGAACTCGCCCCCACGACTTTGACCCGGCCACCCGGGATCGCTTTTTGGCCGGAGCCCTGTTGCCTGCCAGTTGGATCCTGCAGGCGCAGCGCTTTCGCCGCTGGTATCGCCAGCAGGTGCAGGCCATTTTTCAGGAGATCGATCTGTTCATCGCCCCCACCACCCCCTGCTTTGCCCCCTTGCTCGGCCAAGAGAAGATGGTGATCGATGGGGTAGAGGTTCTCACTCGGCCCAACCTCGGCCTCTACACTCAGCCCCTCTCGTTTATCGGCCTGCCGGTGCTTTCAGTGCCGTTGCGCGAGAGCGGATCCCTGCCCTTTGGCGTACAACTGGTGGCCGCCCCCTATCAAGAAGCCAAACTGCTGCGGGCAGCCGCCTATTTGGAGAAGCTAGGGATCCCCAATGCCCAGCCGGTTTGAGCCATGAAGAGCCCTACTTTTGCAGCACATCTAGCGCTAGAGCTCGTGGGCATCTTCTCATGAACACTAAATATGTAGATGAACCGGTTGTGTGGTCAAGACAAGATTTCAATTGCTTTTGAGGAGCCGCTTTAGTCTCTGTGTAGCCTGTGGGTAACGTCTGAAGCTGTATTGGGGCAGAATCTTTGGCCTTGGCTCGCAAGAGAGATTGGGGCACCGGATATTAAAGTAAAATTAAGCCCCCAGTTGTTGTATCAAATGCCTCCTTCTCCAGGCTTGGCCAATAGAATGAACAGCATAAAATAGACACGGCACCCCACCTGGACTCTATAACTCTATGGATCATCCTGATTCTGTGGCTCGGCGCTACATGAAACTGTGCGAGGCCTATCTCTCTCTCAACGAAGCCTTCGACAAATTGGATCAGTCCCACAGCCACCTACAGCGCCACTTCAAACGACTCCTTGGCTATTTCAGTGCTGCCCAACAAGCTCTGGTTCAACTGCCGCTCTTGCAACAGCGGATTGAGCAGAGCGACCGCTGGATGAACTCCTTGCGAGAAGAACTGCAAGCCAAAGAAGCCCGGCTTGGCGAGCTAATCGCCAACTACGATCAAGTCTGTGGCGAGCTGGACTCCACCAAAGCAGAACTGTTGAGCGCTCAAGCGCTGATTGAGAAACTGGAAGCCGAAAATGCTCAGGTTTTGGAACGCTTGAGTCGGCTCACCAACATGGAAGAGGAAATGGCAAACTTGGCGGAACAGCTGGCCCAAGCGAACGAAGCTCGTCAGCAGATGGAGGCTCGAAATCGCGAGCTGGAGCGAGCTTTGGGAGACCGGGATCAGCACATTTACAGCCTGCAAGAGCGATTGGCACAATTGGAGCAAGAGATGGCCTTCCTGAAAGCTCAGCGGGATGAGGCCCAGCAAGCTGCACAACTGGCTGTATCTCGCGCTGAGCAGGCGGAAGCTAGGCTGAAGGTGCAAACCGAACAAGTTCAGACTTTGCAAAATAAGCTCCATCAAGCCGAGGAGCAGCTGGCCATGGTAACCCTGAACGAGCTGGAGCTCCTGCTCAGCCATAACTCGATGAACCTCTTGCAAGAAGCGGAGCAGGCTGCGGAAGTAGATGCCCAGGTGCTGGCAAGCGTACCGGCCTCTCTGGCCGAGGCAGAACGCATCCTGCTGGAGATCGACCAGTTCATTTTGGCCTGCTCGGAGCCCATGAAGTCGCAGGCTGCGTGACATACTCCCGACGCTGTAGCTAGCTTCCCGCAGGGTTGCTATGCACACAGCGCGGGCTTCTTAGTGACCCCTGCTATCGCTTCAGACATTTCCTGAGCTTAAGGACTACGTCCCGCTGACGCGAAAAGGACGGGATGCCCCACCGCCCTGTAGAGTAGTGCGTAGTGACTAGTCACTAGTCACTAGCCTTTTTATTGCTTCATGGAGTGGGGTGACGGCTTCGGTTTTGCGTGGGTATGTTGACCCTGCGCATACAGCGCGGGGCTTCTCGGCGGTTTAGCTAAAATAGGCTAGAGAGCAGCTGCAAGACTCCGCAGGGTTGCAAAGCAACACCCCAATGGGGAGATGCCCATCTTCTCATCACCAGAACAAACTCTACCCTGCATCCTTTGAGCGGGCCAACCCAACTGAAGCTGACAACTTGAGCGCATGAAAGCCGTAGTCATGAGTGTGCCCGGCGGGCCAGAGGTTCTGCAGCTCCGAGAAGTACCTGAGCCCCAAATTCGCGGCGAGCGGGAGCTGCGCATCCGTCTGAGGGCAGCCGGCGTCAACCCCATCGACACCAAACTGCGGCAACGGGGCACCTTCTATCCAGAGGAGATGCCGGCCATTTTGGGGTGTGACGGTGCCGGCGTTGTGGAAGCCGTGGGATCCGGAGTTAGGCACTTTACAGTGGGAGACGAGGTGTACTTCTGCCACGGGGGTCTGGGCAGGCAGGCGGGGAATTACGCCGAGCTGATCGTGGTGGACGAGCGTTTTGTGGCTCCCAAGCCCAGAACTCTGAGCTTTGCAGAAGCTGCCGCTGCCCCGCTGGTGCTGATCACCGCCTGGGAAGCGCTGTACGACCGGGGACGTCTCCAGGCCGGCCAAAGTGTGCTCATCCACGGGGGAGCGGGTGGAGTTGGCCATGTGGCCATTCAACTGGCCCGTCTGCGGGGATCCAAAGTGGCCACCACCGTGAGCACCCCGGAAAAGGCGGAGTTTGTCCGTTCCCTAGGCGCCGGCTTGCCCATCTTCTACCGGCAGACAGACTTTGTGCGCGCCGTTTTGGACTGGACAGGGGGAGAGGGGGTGGATCTTGCCCTAGATACCTTGGGCGGCAAGCTATTGGAGCAGACCTTCCCCGCAGTGCGCGTGTACGGAGATATCGTCACCCTGCTGGTCCCGGCCCCAGAGATCGACTGGCGGGTGGCTCGCGACCGCAACTTGCGGGTGGGATTTGAGCTGATGCTCACCCCGATGCTGAAAAGCCTGACCAACGCCCAACAAAATCAGGCGGAAATCCTCAGGCAATGTGCCCGCCTCATCGACCAAGGCCAACTGCGGATCCAGCTCAGCCACACCTTTCCTCTGGCCGAAGCGGCTGCCGCCCACCGGTTGCTGGAGCAGGGATCCGTTCTGGGCAAAATTGCCTTAACCATCCCCGAGTAGGCATGCTGGAGAAAGCCCGTTGAGGATCTGCCCATGGTTGCTCCTCTCACCCCCCACCTGCTGGAGAACGAGAGCTTCTACGAAAATGCCCTCTGCTGGCTAGGGCGACCCCAGACGGCCTATCGACTGTTGAGCGAAGCAGTTTTTCCTGCCATCTCCTCTTGGGTGCGGGGGGAGGTAGATAGCCACTCTTTTAACCACTGGCAACTGGAGGATGTGCGCACCTTTCTGTATCCGGTGGTGGCTCTGGGGGATCAAGAAACCCTTGTTCTCTCCAGTGAAGCCCTGCTCCTCTGCGGCATCGGCAACTATTACAACCCCTGTGACTTGGCCATTGTGGTGTTTGTGCAGCAGCCCCAAGAGCTGTTCAGCCAACTGATGCAGCGCATTCGCCGGGCCGAAGCCACTATCAGCCGCGGGCCAGACGTGCGCATGCTCTCGGAACAGGTAAACCTGGCCAAGCGCGGACAAGACTACATCAACACCAAATATCTGGTCTGGCCCTACGCTCTTTCCGGTGCTGCTCAAGATACGCTAATTCAGCAGGGGATCAGCCTCATCCGTCTTTCCCCCCAAGAAGCCGCCTTGCCCTTTAAGGAATAGGTGGAGGACAATCTGCTCTGTCGGCGGAAGATAGGGATCCCCGTCCAAGCCCTTTTTCCATCTCTATCGTTTTTCATGGTCGATACCCACCTGCCCCCCTTGATCCAAGCGATGCTGGATCCCGCCTTCTACCCTCATCCGGTACAGGATCCCATTCGGCTCATTCAAACCCACATTTCCTATATTCTGCTGACAGGCGACTATGCCTATAAAGTGAAAAAGCCTTTGGACTTTGGCTTTTTGAACTTCACCACTCTGGAGAAGCGACGCCACTTTTGCCAAGAAGAGCTGCGCATGAACCAGCGCGGTGCTCCCGGCCTTTATCTGCAAGTTTTGCCCATTGTCCAGACCGATGGCCGATTTCAGTTCAACAGCAGCGGCGAGCCCATAGAATACGCTCTGCAAATGCGGCAATTTCCCCAAGAGCAACTGTTCAGCAACCTGTTTGAGCGGGGAGAGCTAACGCCGTCCTTGATGGAGGAGCTGGGGCGGGTGGTGGCGACGTTTCATGCCCAAACCGAGACCAACGACTACATCCGCAGCTTTGGCCGGCCAGAACGGGTGCGAGAAGCCTTTGACGAGAATTACGCCCAAACCCAGCGCTACGTCGGCGGCCCACAAACAGCCCAGCAATATCGAGAAACCCAAGCCTACACCGATCGCTTTTTTGCTGAGCGGCAGGAGCTGTTTCAACAAAGAATAGAACAAAACCGCATTCGTGAATGCCACGGAGACCTGCACCTAGGCAACATCTGTTTTTGGGAAGGGAAGATCCTGCTTTTTGATTGCATCGAGTTTAATGAAGCCTTCCGCTTTGTGGATGTCATGTACGACATATCCTATGGGGTGATGGATTTGGATGCCCGCCATCGCCCCGATCTGGGAAACGCCTATTTGAACACCTACCTGGAAGAAACCGGAGATTGGGAAGGGTTGAAGATCTTGCCTATTTACCTCAATCGGCAGGCCTACGTGCGGGCCAAGGTCACCTCTTTTTTGCTGGAGGATCCCACTGCAGCAGAGGAAGCCAAGGCCACAGCCTTTAGCACCGCCGCCCGCTATTACCGTCTTGCCTGGGAATACACCCTCCCCAAGCAGGGGCAATTGTTCCTGATGTCAGGATTGTCGGGATCCGGCAAAAGCACGGTAGCCCGCCACTTGGCCCGTCAGCGGGGAGCCATTCACATTCGCTCCGATGCGGTGCGCAAGCATTTGGCCGGGATCCCTCTGCGGCAACGGGGGGGGCCGGAGGTTTATACCCCGGAGATGACCGATAAAACCTACCGCCGCTTGGTGCAGTTGGGAGTAGAGCTGGCCCAGGAAGGCTACACCGTGATTCTGGACGCCAAGTTTGACCGGCAAGCCCTGCGGGGGATGGCCATTGATCAGGCCCAACGCCAAGGGATCCCACTGCGCATCCTCCACTGCTACGCCCCTGAACCTGTTTTGCGGGAGCGCCTGCAACGCCGCAGCCCAGCTCCTCAACCCCTCTTGGCCCCAGCCGGCTGCATCGATGGGGATCAGCAGCCCTCTGCCGACATTGCTGATGCCACCGCCGAGATGCTCTCCCAACAGCAGGCCCACTGGCAGGATTTTTCCGAGTCGGAACGGCCTTTTTTAAAGGTTTTGGATACCAGCCAAGATTGGCAATCTCAACTTCAGCAGGTCTAGATCTCGACTCAAACTGCACAAAGTCGAGAGAATTAACATCAGCAAGATGGATTTTGCCGTTTCTGGGTTAGAGAATGGCAGCAGCTTTTTTGGGCAGGGATCCCTTTCCAAAGTAGCGGTAAAAATTGGGTCTAAAGCCCTGCCCTATCGCTACGCAGTTCGCCCTGGCGGGCTGTAGGCTGGGGAGCAGGGGGGCTTTCCAGGCCTACCCTTTTCCCATCCCACTCAACCAGAACCAACCCCGTGCAGGAGGATCCAACGGTGAGCGATGTAACTCCAGATGACCTTCGCCTGATGCTCCTGTTCGAGGGCTTTCCTCCTGAGAGGCTAGAGCCGCTGGCCGGGCAAATGTCGTTGCGCTCCCACCCAGTCAATCAGGCCATCTTGTTACAAAATGACTGGGGTAACGCCGTTTATTTCATCCTGGAAGGGTGGGTCAAGATTCGCACCCATGATCTCGAAGGCCGGGAGATCACCCTCACCATTCTTGGCCCAGGAGAAATCTTCGGGGAGATGGCTGCTTTGGATGAAGCACCTCGCTCTACCGACGTTGTAGCTCTAACCGCCACCAAAGTCGGTTGTCTGTCGGCCCAACACTTCCTGGCTTTTTTGGCTTCTGATCCTCAGGCCGGCATCCGCCTTGCTCAGCTCATGTCGCGCCGCTTACGGCAGATCAACCGTCGTCTGCAGTTGCGCGAGGCCAGCAGTACGGCCCGTGTTGCCGATATCCTGCTGTTCTTGGCCGAATCTCGTGGCCGGGTTAGCCGGAGTGGTGTAGAGATCCCCAACTTGCCCCATCGGGAGCTGAGCAGCCTCAGTGGCCTGGCTCGGGAAACGGTCACTCGCGTTCTGTCTAAGCTGGAGCAAGAGGAGCTGATCCGCCGGGATCGCAACCGAGATGTTCTCTGCATCCCCCAGATGGAGGCTTTGGAGAAATTGATTGGCTAAATTGGGGGCGCCACCAGTTGTCAAAACCCCCCTCGACATTGTAAGATAGTAGGTCCAGAGCCGGGATAGCTCAGTTGGTAGAGCAGAGGACTGAAAATCCTCGTGTCACCAGTTCAAGTCTGGTTCCTGGCATCTGGTATGAGTATGCTGAGGCGGGCTTGGGTCAACGACCTAAGCCTTTTTGCTATGTCGGTCTGGGGAGTTCTGCTCTTCTCTCTTCACGTGTATGCACATATAGCCACACAGCTCCGGGACTGAAGAAAATTGTTGTAGGAATCCTCACCTCAAGCATAGGCAAGTTATAATCCCGGCAGCCTCTGTGGAGATTGCTCTCTTATGTCTGTAAAGCTCCTGCCTCAGTGTGAGAACTTGAAAGAGCAGGTTGAAGCTATCCTGCAACTCTGGCATCAGGATTCCACTTTTTCAGGCAAGCAAGATACCACTCGGATTCAAGCTTCCCTCAGCAAAGCTATTTCTCCAACTTTCGAGATTGTTTTTGCCGGTGCTTTCAGTGCTGGCAAGTCTATGCTAATCAATGCCCTCTTAGAAAGAGAGCTTCTCTACAGCGCCGAAGGGCACGCCACAGGGACAGAGTGCTACATCGCCTACGCAGAGCCGAATGCGGAGAGGGTAGTGCTCACTTTTCTTAGCGAGCAGGAAGTGCAAGAACAGATGACCGCCTTCTGCGCTTTCCTAAACTTGGCTCCGTCACTCAGCAGGCTGGAAGACACTGCACTGAATCCCCTGAAGGAGCGTGCTGAGGCTATTATTCAGCAGGAGGGAGGCAAAAGCAAGTCAGAGCGGGCGAAGCAGGCGGATGCACTTCGCTTGTTGATTACAGGTTTCCAGCAGAACCGGGACAAAATTCACCCTACCGAGAACAAAGTTTTCTCAATGGAGCAGCTCAACTTCGGCAACCTAAGAGAAGCTGCGGGTTTTGCCCGGCGCGGTGCCAATAGCGCAGTTCTCCGAAAAGTCGAATACTACTGCCACCACCCCTTGCTGGAAGATGGAAACGTTATTGTCGATACTCCTGGGATCGATGCTCCAGTCAAAGCAGATGCAGAGCGCACCTATCGAAAAATTGCCGATCCGGATACGTCTGCAGTTGTTTGCGTTCTCAAATGTGCTGCAACAGGCGAACTAACCAAGGAAGAGACAGAACTTATTGAACACATTCAAGGTAATGACAGCATCAGGGATCGCGTCTTCTATGTGTTTAACCGGATTGATGAGACTTGGTACAACGCACAACTAAAGCAGAGACTAGAAAACATTATCGACCAGCAGTTTCGTCAACTCCGCGTATTTAAGACAAGCGGCCTTCTCGGCTTCTATGGTTCCCAGATCAAGGCAACTACCCCCGAGGATCGATTTGGACTGGATACAATCTTTTCAGAAAGCATCAAAGAATTGGGTGGTGAGGAAGAAACGCCCCAGTTTGTCAGCGAGTTTAACAAGTACTGCACGTCAGGTAGGTTGGTTGGATCCCCGTTCCGCCCTTCTGTACATGGGTACGACACACCCATAAATAACTACGTTCGGATTCTGAGGGAGTGGGGAAAACCTTTGATTGAGTATATGATTAAAGATAGCGGTATTGAAGACTTTCGGGCTGGGATCACTCGTTATTTAACGGAAGAAAAGCGGCCACAGCTATTTTCCGCGCTGGCCGATGATTTGCAACCTCTCTGCATCGAGATGAGGAAGTCCTATCTAGATCTCTACCGAGACATTGATAGCCAGCCCAAAGAGATTGACAGCATGATTTCCTATGAGCTGACGCTGATCAATCAGCAGCTAGCCAGTATTGGCCGAGAGTTTGACGAGCATATCCAGACAGTAGTCAATAAAGTTATTAACGGAGAAAACAAAGAATTTGAGAACGATTTCCATAAATTGAAGACTAGGATGGTACGGAGGCTAGATGAGCTTTTGGATACTTTTTCGTTGGACAATGTTTACAGTCAAGCCGTTCGCATTCGTCCCCGCAACTCCACAGCTCCATTCTTAGCTGTATTGGTCGAAGCCTTTTATTATTTGTCCAACCATCTAGAGGACATCCTGGTAGAATCAGCCAGCACGCTTGTAGAGAACTTCTTTCGTCGCCTTGTTGATGAAGTTCGCAGCTCGAGCTACTACAGGCAGTTGTTTCGCCTACTGGGATCCGATGGGGACTTGGAGAAAAAGCTTCTTTCGGTTAGAGATGTAACTTTGAGCTCTCTTGTCAATGGTGCCCGAAAAGAGTGCGACCGCTACCTCAGAGAAAGCCCCCGCTTCTATGAGGAAGGAACATTCTCGATCTACCAGTTTCGAGAAGTCCTAAAACAAACCAGCCAATCATACGACATCTCTGCCATTCAAGACGCAGAGCCTGGAATCCGACAATTACTCAAGCTTGACTTCGAGCAGAAAGTTAACCAGACAGTGCGTTCTAGCTTCCGACAAGAGACCAACAATACTCTAAAAACTCAGCTATTGCCGGTTGCCAAGCAAGTAGCCGATGAGATTTTGCAAAAGTACCCAGAAGCAAAGCAGTTCATGGAAGCAACTCTCAGAAAAGAGGCTGAAGAGAAAATTGCGCTTAACCAACAGCGGCTGAAAGAACTGGAGGCAAGCATAGACAAGTACAACCAAGCTGTTTCTGGGATCAACCTCTGCCTGCAGGCTTTGGGCCTCAATCGCGAGATGCTGCCCTTGATTACTCGTCCTGAGCCTTCCTCTGTTGGTGAGTCAGTTCAGATTTTGGCAAGTCTTCCTGAACAGCAAGTAGGTGACAGCAATGCAAGCGAAGCAGTCGCTCTTGGTCGTTCTACACCCATAGACGAGAGTTTTCCAGAGTTGGATAGCATCCTCGATGATCTGAGATAGAGCGGCTTGTCTTTGTTTTTGGCCTTTCACTTGATCCAGATAAAGTCATGGGATCCAAATCAATACCTCTACAGCAGCACCCAGAAGGGATCCTCTCTGTAAGGGAGAAAACTTTCAAGGTTGCCAACTTGGTCAAAGCAGCCCAAGAGGACTTGACCAAGAAAGAAGAGCTGCATCGCTTGTTCATTGCGGCCTTGAGATCCTCAGGGATCCTGCCGCCGGAAGACTTGCTCAACATTGCCAGTAGCCTTCTTGCTCCCAAGCCAGAAGAAAAATTGTTGCAAGAAGCGAAGTGGTTTGGGCAGGGACTTGCTTGTCAGCTCTTGGTGCCGGGCAAGAAGGATTGGGAAAAAGGCAGAGTCAGATTGCGGATCATTGTAGAGTTTGAGCCAGAGGATACAGTCTCAGAGGGCGGCAGTGGATCCCCTCTGGATGACCTTCGCGGAGGTGAGGAATAACTTAACTGGAAAAATGCACCAGGAGGTTGATCAAGTGCCAGATAATCTTTCTGAACAAGCTCAAGATTGCTTTAGCGAGCTCGACAGCCCTCCAGATCAGGAGGCATTCGATCTCTTTTGGATGACACTCGGGAAGATGTAAGCTCATAAAATGAACTGGTTAGAGCGGAGTTCGTACCATGGCTGAGCCAATGCTTTTCAAATCTGCTGATACACAGACTGTTGTTCAAGTTGGTGACCAGGTTTATCTCCCAAACACTTTGCATGAAGTGATCGTCTCTTTTCTCCTAAGCAACAGAGATTCAATAAACAAATACCTTGAGTCTAAGAAAATTAGTACTGATATAATAAGCCTAATAAGCGGGATAAGTTCTCGACTATTGCGACCCGGTCGAGGATGGGTTTCTGGACAAATATCGATTAAAATCTGCCTGGAGTTTGTTCCCGAAGATCAAACTTTGGCTTCTGAAGCCCTAGATCAAGATCACGTTTCCATTGACGCTGCCGCCTCTCCTTTAGATGACTTGCGGGCCACTTAGGTTTTGATCGGCCATGAGGGAAACAAGAACGAGTCAGCGCATCTTCATCCCAGCATCTGTGCGGGAGTATGTCTTCCAAAGAGATGGCTTCCGCTGCCGCGGTTGCGGAAAATCGCCTCCAGAGGTTCAGCTTCAGATCGATCACATCATCCCCATTTCCCAAGGGGGCAGTAACGATATCAGCAATCTGCAAACGTTGTGCAAAACCTGTAACCGACGCAAAAAGGATCGACGGGATCCCCGCTTTCGCCGTCACTTTGACTGGTAAGTTCTTAATCCTTTGCCCATTTTCTCTCTACAAAGCAGGAGAGCTTTCTGCCGCAAAAATAATGCTAGACAATAGGCGGGAAGCTGGAAAACGGCATTCGGGTCAGGACTCCCGGCGCTGAGCCGACTTCAACTTCCAGCCCCTCGGCAGGATCGAATTTGGTGCGCACGTATCCCAATCCCAGGTACCCTTGCGAAGTCAAGCCCGCGCTGGTCAGTAAACCAATCTTTTCCCCCTGCCGCAAAATCTCTGTGCCAGGACGAGCTTCTCCTTGAAGGCGGATCCCCCACAAAGTTTGCCGAATGCGCCGGTAGGTTACCTGCTTGGCCAAGACTTCCTGGCCAACGTAGCAACCTTTGTCAAGGGAAACAGCTCGCCACAGGCCGGCTTCCAGAGGGTTGTAGTCTGAGGTCAGCTCTTGGTCGGCGGCAGGTCGACCCGCTTCTAGGCGGAGGACTTCCCACAGCTCAGGTGGGGCCAGCTTGGCTCCGGCTTGGAGCAAGCATTCTTCAAGAGCGACTTTCTGGTCAATGGTGCCCCAGAGGGTAAACCCCGGCTGGGCAAGACCCGTGCCACAAGCCAGATGGACAGGGATCCCCTGGATCTCCACGGCGCAGTGCTCATTGAGCCTGGTCGGAATCTCTTCTGAGCTCACCACTTGCTCCAGGAGAGCCTGACTCTGGGGGCCGAGCAACCCAAAACCAAAGGTCTGGTCCGTCTCATCTTTCAACTCTGCTCCCCGCACCAAAGGCAGCATACGCCCCAAACTCTGCATCAGCAGGCTGCGCCGCTGGGGCGAAGTCCAGATCCAGCAGTCTTCTTCTCCCACGTACACCGTTGCCAGATCCAGGATGCCGGCGGTGGGAGTTACGAAAACCGTGTCGGCCCCTTGCCCTGGCTTGAGGGCCTTCAGATTTTGGGTGCTCTGGCTGTGCAGATAGTCTAAGCCTGGGGATCCCTTCATGCGCAAACGGCCCCACCCGGAGCGATCCAGAAGCAGGGATCCCGTGGAAACAGCAGCTAGAAGAGACATCGCTCACCCCAGAGATGGGCTTTGGTTTTCTTCTCTACCCTAGAATAGGCTAGTTCACCCTACCGTCTGTGGCAGACCCCCGGCGTACTGAACTGTGATTGAGGTTGAAGTCCACCAACAGTTGCGGCAGCTTTTGCGGCAGTCTCCCGAAGCCCTGTGGCCCCACCAGTTGACGATGGCTCGCATGGTGGCGCGAGGGTTGCGGTTGGGTCGCAGCACCTTGATCCAGGTGCCTGCTGGGGGTCAGCACCGCCTCAGTTATCTGCTGCCGGCCCTGATGTGGCCCAACCCCACCTTGCTCTGCGCTACAGCTCCTGTGCAGGCGCAAATTTTGGGGGAAGAGATCCCCTGGCTACAGCACACCCTGCAGTTGCATAAGCCCGTCCTGCAAAAAGACCGTTGGCCGGATCCCGATTTCCAGGGGTTGCTGTTGGTGGATCCCCTGGATTGGCTGCAAGCTCGCTTGAGAAAGGGATCCTCGCAAGTGCCGACAGGGATCCCTCTGATCCTCGACGGAGCCGAAGACCTGGAAGATTGGGCCTACCAGGCGCTAACGGTGACCCTGGAAGCCAGCCATTGGCAACAGCTCCGGCAAATCTTCCCTGCCGAGGCGGAGCAGCTCTCCCAGGTTCAGGTCAATTTGTCCCTTCAGCTTTTGCGGCGGCCTCTTTCCCGCTGTCTGCTTCATGCGGATGAACAGGTTCACCTGGATGCTGTGCTGTCTTTGGTGACAGGCTACCCCGGCTGGCTGCCGGATCCCTGGGATCAAATCCGCCGGCGGCTCAGCTCTGAGGGGGATCCCGTCTCCAAATGGATTTGGTGGGCCGAAACCGACCGAGAAACCGGTCGCCTCACCCTTCACCACAGCCCGGCGGCTCTGCAGGATTGGTTGGCCCCCATTTGGGCCACACAGCCGGTGGTGATTATTGGGGAAGCGCTGGATCTGGATCGCCAGGCGGAAACCTATCGGCGACGGTTGGGCTTGCCGGATCTGACGCCGCTGCGGTTTGCCTCAGGCGAGGGTTGGCCACGTTCTGGCGGGGCGGAGCTTTCCCTTTACTTGCCGCGCCTCCCCCTGCCCAACAGCCCTCTATTTCAGGATCACCTGCTGCAAGAGCTGAAAAAGCTGATCCCTCAGGCGCAGGGCTTTGTGGTGGTGTTGGTGTCGGATCAACCTCTGCAGGCACAGGTGGGGGCGGCTTTGGCTGCCGAATTCGGCTCGCGGGTGCGGGTAAACAGCCCTTTTCCGGGCGAAAAGGGCATTTTGGTCTGCGACTGGCCCTACTGGCTACACCACAAGGCCGGCTTGCCGCGCCCGGAACTGATGGTGATCACCACTTTGCCCTTCCCTTCTGTGGAAGACCCAAGGGTGGCCGGACGGGTGCAATATCTGCAACGCACCCAGCAGGACTGGTTTCGTCAGTACCTTTTGCCGGTGGCTGCTGCCCAGTTGCAACGGGCCGTCGCGCCTCTGCGGCAAGGCTCTGATTCGGGAGAAGACCCCAGCTCCCCCACTCGATGGGTGGCTATTTTGGATAGCCGCATTATCGTCCGCAGCTACGGCGTCTCTCTTCTCAATGCCTTGGGGCCAACTTTACGGGTCGAGCAGCGCAGCCAATTGTTCGTTTAGGGATCCCTGGGCCTCTTGCTCGAGTTGATGGGATGTATGGTCATTTTAAACAGGAATGAAACATTTCTGTCCAGCTCCTCTCTCCCTCTGGGAGAAGGTCTGGGGGTGGCCGCGGAAGCAGCGCGGAACGCCTGGGGAGTGTCTCAATCTAGTTTGGAATGACTATATTGAGGATTTTTTGGCTTGAGCGACTGAGAGAAGGCTTGCTCAGCATAGAGGGGAGATTTGTATCCTAGAGAGCCAAAGTCAACTGGGATCCAAGCTATTCTGAGGGTGAATCACTCCTACTCACCTTCTTCTCATGATCAGTCCTGCTCTCAGCTCCGATACAGCACTGCGCACGCAAGCAGTTTGGAAGCCATTGCGGCAGGCCATTGTGGAAAGCTCGGGTTTTCGGGGATGGCTCCAGGGCCGGGAGTTGCCCACTCAGGAAGCAGAGCTGGATCAACTGGTGCATAGCTACCTCGAGCAAACCTTGTCTCACCTGGCCTATTAGGATCCCCAGAGTCCCAGCCAGAGGGGCAAGGTCAGCAAGGCGGCCAAGTACCCCACGGCCAAGGCAGTTACGGTAATTTCCCGATCCAAGTCGTATTCTTCCGTGAGCACCAGGGTGGCGATGGCGGGGGGCATACCGCTCTGCAGGACCAGCACCAGCTTGGCCAGAGGCGGGTAGGGGGTGAAGGCAAGGCCGATTCCCACCAAGAGCGGCACAATCACAATTTTGATCAAGAGGGCCACTCCGGCGGCAAGAAAGGATCCCCAGCGCTTCACCTGGGCCAGCCGCATCCCCAGGATCATCAAGCTGAGCGGGATCATGCTCCAAGCAAAAGCCGCCAACGCTTGAGAGAGCCAACCCGGCAGAGGTTCGCGCGTCAGCAGCAGGCCCATCGCAAACGACCAGAGGGCAGGGGTGCGCAGAATGTGGAGGCCCACCTGCCAAGGCTGAGCATGGGAACTGCCGTGGCGGCTGGCCACCCACACGCCAAACCCGTAGGCCATGAACAGAGTGCCCAGCAGATCGTAGAACAGGGCCCAGCCAAAGTAAGCCCTTCCGGCCACAGCCAGACAGATGGGATAGCCCAAATACCCGGTGTTCCCCAGAGTGGCGGTCAGGTGAAAGCTGCCCTGCTGTGCGCTGCTCCAACAGTTGGGGACATCCCCCACACCACGGTGCTGCCACCACAGCCAGGCGCTGGTCAAGGCAAACCCCAGCCCCACCGACAGCCAGCAGATCAGGGGAGCAACCCAGATTTGACCCGACAGATCCACTCCCTGCATAAACCCAACAATGCTGAGGGGCACTCCCACCCAGAACATGAACCGCCCCAAAGCATGAGGATCCAGCCAACGCTTCCAGTCGCCGGGCAGCCCCTTCTGGAGAAAAAAACCCAGCAGCGTCCAGCCCAGCAAGGGAGGATAAACCTGAAAAAGGGTGTTGAGCACGCTCAAAGGGAAGAGGGAAGGGATCCCTAGGCAGGGATCCGCCGAGGTTCTTCACGCAGGGCGAAGATGCGTTGAATCACCTCTTCAACAACGCGGTCTGGGGTAGAGGCACCGGAGGTAATGCCGATTTGCACCGGCCCGGCGGGCAGCCAACCTTCGGTAACTGTCGGGTCTTGGTGAAGGGGCTTGTGGCGGATGCGGTTGTTGAGTTGGATGCAGTCGGGGCCATCGATGTGGAAGGAAGGCAAGCCCTTGGCCAGGGCAATTTCCTGCAGGTGGGTGGTATTCGAGGAATTAAACCCCCCGATCACCACCACGACATCCAAAGGTTGCTCCAGCAGCTCGAACATGGCGTCCTGCCGCTCTTGGGTGGCATTGCAGATGGTGTTGAAGCTCATGAAGTGATTGTCCAACTCCTGGGGGCCATATTTGCGCAGCATGGTGGTCTCAAAGAGCTTAGCAATGGCGCGGGTCTCCCCCTCTAGCATGGTGGTTTGGTTGGCGATGCCGATCCGCTCCAGATCGCGATCCGGATCAAAACCGGGGGAAGTGGCCTTGCCGAAGCGCCGCCGAAATTCTGCCGCATCTCCGCCCTGCAAAATGTAGCGGGCGACCCATTCCGCTTCTTCCAGGTTCAGCACCACCAGATATTTTTCGGCAAAGGAGCTGGTGGCTACGGTTTCTTCGTGGTTGTACTTGCCGTGGATGACAGAGGTAAATTGGGCCGCGCGGTGCTTGTCCACTTGGTTCCACACGCGGGAAACCCAGGGGCAGGTGGTATCGACGATCTCATTGCCCTGCGACCGAAAAAACGCCATTTCCGATGCACTTGCCCCAAAAGCAGGCCAAATCACCACATCTTGGGGCCGGATCTGAGAGAAGTCCTTCTTGCCGTCTGGGCCTTTCTCCACAAAGCGGATCCCCATCTCCTTCAGGTGCTGGTTTACCAGAGGGTTGTGGATGATCTCGTTGGTGATCCACAGTTGCCGATCCGGAAAGCGTCGCCGCGCTTCATAGGCATATTCCACCGCCCGTTCCACACCCCAGCAAAAGCCAAAGGCTTTGGCCAGGTGAATGGTGATGTCACCCCGCTGATAGCGGTAAGCCTGGGCGCGGATTTGCTCCACAAGGGGGCTTTTGTAGGTGGTTTGCAGCTCCAGTTGAGCTTGATCCTTGTGTTCTTCAAACCCCTTGGCGAAGTAGGTACTGGATCCGCGCAGGGCTTTGCGCAGGGCCCGTGGGTCTTGGGGAGAGCTATCCGGGGAAGTAGGTTGGAAATAAGCCATGGTTACGGTTGGAGATACGCACTGATCAAGCAGACGGCGAAGGGATCCTGATCTCAGCTTACGCCCAGTCTCGCATCGGTGGGCCATTCCAGCATGCTTTCCCTAGGGCCAGCGACAAGATTGTCAAGTCAACTATAGAATTGCAGGTAGAATTGCAGGGGATCGAAGCTGTTGAGCCAAAGCCAGAAAGCAGAGGGATCCCTTTGGCAATTGTGCGTTATTGGGGCGGTTGATCCTGCATTTCCAGTTGGCGCACCCGTTCCTGTAATTGGCGGGCGGTGGCAGAAAAGCTGCGCCCAGGCCAGAGGAGAGAGCCCAGCCCCACCGTCAACAGGCCCAGGCCGACGGCCACGGCGATGAGGAATCCCAAGGGCAGCTCCACCGAGCGCCACATCAAGAAGTGTACGGTCAGGGTGGTGGGGTTTTGTCCGGCCAGGACTGCCACTCCCACAGCCAGCAGCAGTGTCAAGACCAGGTTGAACAGCAGCAACATCAGGGATCCCGTCACAACAGTTCCATTCTGCCTTGTGGGGGGGTGGCTCAAGCCCGCACACTCCCGTCGGGTAGGGTGGCTCCGCTGAGGTCAGCGCCGGTCAGCACTGCTCCGCCGATTTTTGCCCCGCTCAGATCGGCTCCCTGCAGTTGTGCACGGGTTAGCTTGGCTTCCCAAAGGTAGGCACCGTGCAAGTTGGCTTCCCGCAAGTCGGCAAAGCTGAGATCCGCGCCGATCAAGTTGGCTTCCCAAAGATTGGCCCCGCGGAGGTTGGCCCCAATCAAGTTGGCCGAGCTGAGATCGGCGCCGCGCAAATCGGCTTCCTGCAGGTTAATGCCACTCAGCTTGCCAAAGGAGAGGTTGGCCCCTCTCAGATTCACCCCTTGCAAGTTGGAGCGCACCAAGTCCACCCCCACCAGGTTGGATTCTTGAAAGTTGCGCTCGCCAGAGGCATATTCTGTCAGCAGCTCGTCAGCAGTTGTCACTCGGGGCATGGCCGGATACTGCCATCCGTGCGTTAAGCTTAACAATTTCTGGCTGCTCAACGGGGTACTGATGACCGCTGCGAAAGACCTACGAAACGCTAACAAACACTTCCAGAGTGTTCAGTGCCTGTCGCGTCTGATACATTTACGCTGAACACTGCTGAACATCACTGTTCAACTATGCAGCGATAGCATTCTGTTTGTTTCCAAAC
>NZ_JANSHM010000047.1:0-20846 GCF_047461635.1 Synechococcus sp. W55.2
GGCCAGGAACTTCTTGAGTTTTCTCTATCTCGTCAGTGCTCTCTTTTGGCTCAAATGAAAGATCAACACAACCTAGTGCTGGATAACCTCTTTGCTGCCCTGCGCCAAGAGCAAAATGCCCCCACCTATCGCCTCAGCAAACGCCTCAGCACCTTTGCCAGCGTCTGTGACATACTCCCATCACTGACCCTACAGGTACAGCGTGGGCTTCGCGCTTCATCGGGGAGCTACTGCAAGAACCCTCCACGCGCAGACACGGGATTTCCCACCGCGTAGCTGTACCAGATTCCGGCAACGCCGTTTTGTACAGCCATGTTGATTATGGCACAGGATATATACGCCTTTCATCCCGACCCTCCTGCTGTTGCAGAGAGTGCGGGGCTTCCCGGCGGTTTAGCTAAAGGAGCTGCAGCCACTACCCTGGTTTTGCCTGGATCCCTGGCCGGACTGGCCTCAGTGGGGGTCGACATCGGCCCCTTGGTGGCCAGCCTGGGCTTTATTGGGCTGGGGATTTCCTTGGCTGCTCAGGATCTGAAAAGATGTGATCAATGGGCTGTTGATTTTAATTGAAGATCAATTTGCCGAAGGGGATGTGATCGTGGTGGACGGGCGGGGCGGCCTTGTGGAACACATGGATCTGCGGCTAACCCAGTTGCGCAACACCGAAGGCAGCTTGATCTCTATCCCCAACAGTGCCATCCGGGTGGTGGAGAACCTCTCCAACGGCTGGTCACGGGTGGATCTGGGGATTGTGATCGCCTATGAAAACGATCTGGAACAGGCAATACGCATCACCGAGCAGGTGGCTCTGCAGATGTACCGGGAGCCAGCTTGGCGGGAAAAAATCCTCGAGCCCCCCGAAATGCACGGTGTCGATGATCTGGGGGAGCGGGGGATCACGCTGCGCATTTGGATCAAGGTGCAGCCTCTGCAGCAGTGGAGGGTGGCGCGGGAATACCGCCGTCGCCTCAAACACGCCTTCGACCAAGCAGGGATCCAGATTCCTTTCCCGCAGCAGACCCTCTGGTTCCACAGCCCCTTGGAGATGCGCATCCAGGGTCTCAGCCCAGAGGAGACCCACCGCTTGCTGCACCTGATGGAATCGCGGCTCGAGGCTCGCCTGCGGGAAAGGGATCCCGTTGCAAACGACTTGACAAATTGACAAAATAGGCGGCTGCCGAAAGCTTCTACCCTTAGCCGCTCAGCCGGCTAGCAGTTTCAACAGGGCGGTCGCGCCAGCAGGCCGCAAGTCTAGTGACTACTCATCGCCGATGATTTCCGGCTCAGTCAGTTCATCCGACATTTCGATGACAGCGCGGCGGATTGGCTTCATCCAGCCATCTTCTATATCATCCGGATCCTCGTAGCGGCGGCGCTTGGCGCGGTTGGCCACCTGTACCGTGATGCGATAGCGATTTTTGGAAGCGTTGATCAGAGCCTCTACCCGACGCATCAGCTCGTCATTGTCAATAGCCAGTTGATTCTTGCGGGAAGCCATAATCGCAGTCTTAAATCTTGATATCTTGTTGCCACCAGGATCCCAACGAGACTCCGTCCCGCTACCGCGATCCTAGCAGAGAACCTTCCAGTTCTTGCATTCCTGTAGCGTTGCATGGCAATAGGGTGGGACTTTTGCCAAGAACTCATTTGTCAAGATTTGTCAAGAACTCATTTGTAGAGCAGCTTGCTCTGCTCTTGTACAACTCACAGGGGCTGCTAATCCAGCAAAAACTGTACCCACTTCGGCGGGGGTGGCAGCGGGCAACGAAAGTGCTCCATCACCAGGGCGGCCACCAAATGCACCGTGAATACGTAGATGAGGGAATTGAAGGCAATAAATCCCACCACCACCACCTGAACCATCCAGGGTTCTGCCACCCAGTAGACGCCCCATCGGCTGAGGGACACATCCAGGAGCCAGTTGGTTAGGCCGGTAAGTTGAATGGTTACGTAGATCCAGAGGTTTTCCCCCACCAGTAGGGAGGAAAGCACCAACTGAAAGATCAAGCCCAGGGCGCTGAGCACAGCCCCGCTCACCACCGAGACGTACCAGGAAAGACGCTGCTGCCACAGGCGGGCACACCAATAGCCCAGCAGACCATAGGGAATGACATAGAGAATGCTGCGCGTGGGCCCTATCAGCACCGTCAGCAACAGGCCGGAGACCACCAGGGCCATTGCCCCTGTGCGGGGATCCCAGCGCATCACCGCCAGCGCCACCGGAATGGGGAAAAACAGGCGCATGAAAGGAGCTAGCGGCGTGTAGCTCAGGATCCAGATCAAGGCTGCCGTACTGGCCAAAAAAGCTGTCTCCACCACCCTCAAGGCCGGAGAACGGGGAGGTGGGGGGGGTAAGGGAGGAAAGTCATCCTGCACAGAAGGCTGAGGCGGCGGGGGCACATCCAGAAAAGCACAACTTTTCCCAGCTTAGCTTGTCGGGGTGTGGGGGTAGCTAAGCCCCGCACTGTACTCGTAGAGTCAGTGTCGGGATACAGATACCCCCACATGGTGTATGATGGGAGTACTTGCACAAAACGGCTTTTGCCGGAATCTGGTGCAACTACGCGGTAGGGCATTCCGTGTCTGCTCGTGGAGGGTTCTTGCGTAGGCTCCCCGATGAAGCGAGAAGCCCACCCTGTACCCGTAGGGTCAGCGATGGGAGTATGTCACGCCACCGGTTGCCGGGTTGGGCGAATTGTTGCCCAGAGGTGTGGATCTGGACTGCAAATCGGCTACAGGATAGGCCCTGTTGTCGATTGGGGCTGCCTCAGCGGATCCCTTTTGGATTTCAGGACATTCGGCAACATTTCCCAAGGCCAACCGTGAACCGACCCCCATCGGCCAGTCTCTCCTGACCCTACCCATCAACTTGTCTTGAAACGACTTAGGGCGTTCTGATAAAGTCGAGGCGGGATTTGCCCTGAGAGAGCGGGATCCCTTCTGGACAAGTCTAGGGTCAATGCTATGGCAGTGCGGGTGGGCATCAACGGTTTTGGCCGCATTGGACGGCTGGTGCTGCGGGCTGCTTGGGGCTGGGAAGAGCTGGAATTCGCCCACATCAACGAGATCAAAGGGGGAGCGGCGACGGCGGCCCACCTGTTGAAGTTTGACTCGGTGCAGGGCCGCTGGGCTATCGACATTGAGGGATCCGATAACCGGCTGCGCATTCAGGACAAAACCCTCACCTTTAGCGAACACAAGTCTCCTGGTGAAGTGCCCTGGGCAGAGTTGGGGATCGAGCTAGTGCTGGAATGCTCGGGCAAATTTGTCAAGGCAGCGGAGCTGGATGCCTACTTCAAAGCGGGGGTGCGCAAGGTGATTGTGGCTGCCCCTGTCAAGGACGAAGAGGCCCTCAACATTGTTATGGGCGTCAACGATCACCTGTACGACCCGGCCCAGCACCATTTGCTCACGGCGGCTTCCTGCACCACCAACTGCCTGGCTCCTTTGGTGAAGGTCATCCACGAGGGAATCGGCATTGTTCACGGGGTGATCACCACCATCCATGACGTCACCAATACCCAAACCATGGTGGATGCCCCCCACAAAGACCTGCGGCGGGCCCGCTCCGCTCTGCTGTCTTTGGTGCCCACCACCACCGGCTCGGCCACGGCCATTGGGCTGATTTACCCCGAACTCAACGGCAAATTAAACGGCATTGCCGTGCGCGTGCCCCTCTTGAATGCTTCCCTAACCGATGCCGTGTTTGAGGTCAGGCGGCCCACCACTGTGGAGGAGGTTAATCACCTTTTAAAAACGGCAGCCGAGGGCCCACTCAAAGGCATCCTTGGCTATGAGGAGCTGCCCTTGGTCTCGGTGGATTTCAAAGGAGATCCCCGTTCCAGCATTGTGGATGCGCCCTCGACGATGGTGGTGGATGGTACCCAGGTGAAGATCCTGGCCTGGTACGACAACGAATGGGGCTACGCCAACCGCATGGCGGAACTGGCCCGCAAAGTGGCCCGCAGTCTATAGAAACATCTCCCTTGGAGACCTGCCCATGACTTCTGTTTCGACGGCTCAAGCCTCTGCGGTTCGCAACTACGCCCTGGTTACAGCGGCCTATTGGGGGTTCACCATCACCGATGGCGCCATCCGCATGTTGGTGCTGCTGCACTTCCACAAGTTGGGCTTTACCCCGATTCAAATTGCCATGCTGTTTCTCTTCTACGAGATCTTCGGGGTTATTACCAACTTCCTGGGCGGGTGGATTGGATCCCTGTTTGGCCTGCGGCTGACCCTGTATGGGGGCATTGCCATCCAGATCTTCGGTTTGGTGATGCTGGGCGTGTTGAACATGCAGTGGCCGGTCTGGGGCCAGGTGGCCTACGTGATGACGGCCCAAGCTCTGGCCGGGATTGCCAAAGACCTCACCAAGATGAGCTCCAAAAGCGCCATCCGCCTGGTGGTGCCCAAAGAAGCGGAATCCCGCCTGTTTCGTTGGGTGGCTATGCTCACGGGATCCAAAAACGCCCTCAAGGGGGTGGGGTTCTTTGTGGGAGCGGCCCTGCTGCAGATCTTCACCGAAATCTACGGGGATCCCATGGGCTTCCGCATGGCCAACTTTGTCCAGGCGGGGGCGTTGGCTTTGATCTTCTGTTCGGGGGCGCTGCTGCCTGCAGACATGGGCAAAATCAAGGCCAAGATCCCCTTCAAGCGGCTGTTTTCCAAGAGCAGAGAGATCAACATCCTCTCGGCAGCTCGCTTTTTCCTGTTTGGGTCGCGGGATGTGTGGTTTGTGGTGGCCCTGCCGGTGTTTCTCTACGACGAGCTGGGCTGGACTTTTATGCAGGTGGGCAGTTACATGGCCATCTGGGTGATTGGCTATGGGTTCATTCAGTTTGTAGCGCCGCAACTGCTGGGTGGGGGTCGCCCTGGCCGTGCTCCCAAGGCCCGCACCATCCAGATTTGGACCTTCGTGCTGACGGCGGTGCCGGCGATCATTGCCACAGCCTTCATGGCCGGGCTGGCACCGGAGCTGGTGATCACCGGCGGCTTGATCCTGTTCGGGATCGTCTTTGCCTTCAATTCGGCAGTGCATTCCTACCTGGTGCTGGCCTACACGGAAGACGACGACGTAGCCCTCAATGTGGGCTTTTATTACATGGCTAATTCCGGCGGGCGGCTGTTGGGGACGGTAACTTCTGGGATCCTCTTCCAGTTCTACGGATTGGAGGGCTGTCTTTGGTTTTCCACCCTCTTGATCTTGGCGGCGGGGCTGTTCTCGTTGAAATTGCCGGATCCCAGCAAAACCCCGGTGGAGTGGGTGGTTAAGCCAGGGGATTGAGGATGGAGGGCTACCAGCGGAGATCGATGCATCCATTCAACCCATCCACAAATGGGTGGAGGGGAAAGAACTCTGCTCAGCACAAACGAGAGGCCCAACGATGAGATAGTAGAGGAGCAAGCAGCTTTTCCGGCAGCCTATGAGCCTGCGCATTGTTCCCACGACGCCCTTCCCTGGCCAGAGACCCGGCACCTCTGGCCTGCGCAAGCCGGTGTCCGTGTTTCAGCAGCCCCACTACCTGGAAAACTTCGTCCAATCCATTTTTGATGTCCTAGAGGGATCCGCTGGCCAAACCCTGGTGGTGGGGGGGGATGGCCGCTACCACAACCGCGAGGCCATTCAGATCCTGCTCAAGATGGCAGCGGCCAATGGTATTGGGCGAGTCCTGGTGGGCCAAGGAGGGATCCTCTCCACGCCGGCGGTTTCCTGTCTCATCCGCAAGTACGGCGCCTACGGGGGGATCATCTTCTCTGCCAGTCACAACCCCGGCGGCCCCCAGGGGGATTTTGGCATTAAGTACAACATCGGCAACGGCGGCCCTGCCCCGGAGAAGGTGACTGAGGCCATTTACGCCCGCACCCAGCGGATCCAGGAGTACCGCATCTGGGAAGCTCCCGATGTCGATCTGGATCGCTTGGGCGAGCAACGGCTGGGGTCCCTCACGGTGTCCGTCATCGACCCGGTGGTCGATTACTTGAGCCTGATGCAGCGCCTGTTTGATTTCGAGGCCATCCGCGACTACCTGGCTTCCGGGATCCGCATTGCCTTCGACGCCATGCACGCCGTCACCGGCCCCTATGCCCACGCCATTTTCCAGGGATCCCTGGGAGCACCAGAGGGCAGTGTGCTCAACGGGCAGCCCCTGCCGGATTTTGGCGGCGGACACCCGGATCCCAACCTGGTGCATGCCCGCCCATTGGTGGAACTGTTGTTTCGGGAAGATGGGCCGGACTTTGGGGCCGCTTCCGATGGGGATGGGGATCGCAATCTGATCCTGGGCCGCCAATTTTACGTGACCCCCAGCGACAGCTTGGCAGTCTTGGCCGCCAATGCCCACCTGGTACCCGGCTACCGAGAAAGTCTGGCGGGAATTGCCCGCTCCATGCCCACCAGCCAGGCAGCGGATCGGGTGGCGGCCAAGCTGGGGATCCCTTGCTACGAGACCCCCACCGGCTGGAAATTCTTCGGCAACCTGCTGGATGCCGGCAAGGTCACCCTCTGCGGGGAAGAGAGCTTCGGCACCGGATCTCACCACATCCGGGAAAAAGACGGGCTCTGGGCCGTCCTGTTTTGGCTGAACATTTTGGCCGTTCGACGGCAGCCGGTGCGGCAGATCGTGGAAGAGCACTGGCGCACCTATGGGCGCAACGTCTACTCCCGTCACGACTACGAGGGACTGCCGGTGGAGGTGGCCGAGGCGCTGATGGCAGACTTGCGACGCTCCCTGCCCGGGTGGGTGGGCCAGCGCTTGGGATCCCACACAGTGGCTTATGCCGATGACTTCAGCTACACCGATCCCGTAGACGGCAGCACCACCAGCCACCAAGGGATCCGCATCGGCTTTGAAAATGGCTCCCGCATCATCTACCGGCTTTCTGGAACCGGCACCCACGGAGCCACCCTGCGGGTGTACCTGGAGCGATTGGAGCTGGATCCCGCCCGGCATGGCCTGGATCCCCAAGTGGCCTTGGCCGAACAGATTCAACTGGCCGATCACCTTGCCCAGATTCGCGCCCGCACCGGTCGGCAGCAGCCAGACGTCATCACCTAGCCCGTCGCAACAGTGGACAGGGAGCCTTCCCAGGGAAGCGGGGATCAGGGCCTGAGGCCATCCCAGCCGGTCGCTTCGGCGTCGCGGAGCAGAAAGGTGCCGATAGGGGAGGTGATGGGAGAGGTCAGTTGAAAATCTCCCCGCTCTTGGGTGAGGCCCACCGGGCGACTGGGGAAAGCCACCAGGATCCCTTCCAAGCGCAGTGACTCGGCTACCGGATCGTAGGCCAGGCGCAGCTCAAAATCCCGCAGGTCGCGGCGGACTTCCACGCGGCGGATCCCTGCTTCCGTCAGGCCCAAGCGCAGCCGCCAGTGATTTTGCCATCGCGTGCCGAGGGTGGCATCCAGCTCCAGGCCATAGGTAGAGATCTGGCCCAACCGGGGATCGTAAACCGCCTGCAGCGCATAGCTGATCCCTGGTTCATACACCTCCAGGCCGGAGCGTTGATCCCGGTTAAACGTGGTGCTGCTGCGCCCCCGATATTCCAGACGGATCGGTTGCAACTGCCCTTCGTTGAGGTCGTAGGCCGTCTGCAACTGAATGTTGAACAGATCAGGGGCGGTGCTCCAGGTGAAGTTGGCGTTGAGGGTATCCCACTTCTGGGTGATGAAGTCGTAGCCAAGGCTGGTGTCCAGGCGCACCAGGTTTTTCACCTCTGCCTGCAGCTCCTGCAAGTTGCGGGAGGCAATCGCTGCCAAATCCTCCGGGGTATCGTCGGGGAAGGTCAGGGCTATCGGCAGCTCGCCGGGCAGGTCATCTTCAAAGGCAATGTAGCCTGGGGGCACATCGGGTAGGGGATCGCGGGGCGTAAAGAAGCTGATGTTGGCATTGATGCGATCCACATCTTTAGGGCTGGTGGAGAGGGTTTGGAAGGGCACAGAATTGTTGCCGTAGAAGGTGCGGCTGTAGCGCAGGTCGATGGTATTCCAGTCGGCAGGTCTGAGACTGAGGCGAGGGTTGAGGCTGACGGTAGACTCCTGGTCAGGAGTGGAGTAGAGGACTTGGGTGTAATCGATAGAACCCGGCATGAAGGTGATCCAGGGAGCCGGTTGAATATCGTTGAACTGGAGGCTGGAGCGCAGCTCGTAGCGATTGAAAAAGTGGAGACCTGCCCCCACCTCTTGATCCGGCTGTTGCTCTTGAGTCAGGGTGAGGGCGCTGCTGAGGGCAATATCGGGCGTGATGCGAATGAGGTCGGGGTTAAAGGCCAGCTCGAAGTTGCGACGCGGCTCGTTGTCGCCATTGGAACTGCTGTAGGCACGGTAGGCCAGGCGATAGGTACCTCCCCAACCGGGTGGGGTCAGTTGAGTGCCCAGCGTCAACCGCGCATCGGCAAAGTCGGGGCCATCTTTGACGCTCACCCGCTGGTTGTAGTCCAAGCGCAGATCCGATTGCAGCCAATGCACGCCCCCGTAGCGCTGAGTGTGGCTGAGGGTGAGGGGGAAGCTGTAGATGCCCCGCTCCTGGGATCCGGTGCGGCTGATGTTGAGGGTGGTGGTGGAGAGATCCCCCTGAAAGGTGGCGTTGAGACGCAGATCGGCGTTGTCGTTGCGTCCGCCGGCAGGACGGTAGGTGTTGTCCAGGTTGAGGTTGAGCTGTCCCCGCAGTTGGCCTTCCTGCCCAAAGAGGTTGGCAGCGTAGAAGTCGAAGTTGTGGTCGATGCGGAAACGGCTGGAGAAGCGCTGTTGGTCGGCTTCGGTAACCAAGTAAAACTGGGCTCGCCCGTAGTTGACGCTGTCCGGGATGGGCAGGATGTAGTCGTGCAGGAAGCCGATGCCCAAGCCTTTTTTCTGCATGGCATCCAGCCGCAGGCCGCCGAAGTTGTATTCGTCGAAGCGGTAGGCCCAACTGGATTTGACAAACACCCCCTCTGTCTCGCTGCGCCCCGGCAGCACCCACTGGTGATCCCGCAGGCTGTAGATGAACAGGGGGAAATAGGCGATCTGAAGGCCCGCCCGCAGATCCCCTGCTTCTGTCAGCTCGCCGCCGGCAAACACGCGGGCGTCGTAGACGATCACCCGGTCATCGGGAAACACCTCCACCCGATCCCCTTGCACGTAGTGGGTGATGGGCGGCTCTGGCGAGGTGGTGACGGTGGCTTTCTCGAAAAAGATCTGATCCCCCAAAATGGCGGTGGTCTCTTGGCTGCGCACAAAAACCTTGGTGCCCGGCTCCTCCCCCGGCAGAATGACCAGCGAGCTCTCAAACTGGGCGGTGCGACCGGGGATATCCAGATCCAAATTTCGCCCTTCGATTTGCCGGATCCCCCGCCCTTGGGGGCCAGGGGGCTGCTCCATGCGAAAAGGGCCCTCGCTGCGCAGGCGTCGCTCCCGCCGATAAAACAGCAGCCGGTCGCCGGTGATGCGGGTGCCGTCAGCCAGTTGGATCAAGGCGTTCCCCTCGGCAATGCCCAGGTCTTGTTCGGCGATGTAGCTGAGTACATCCCCACTCACGTTGATTTGATCCGGGTCAAGGGGAATTTGCCGCTGCGCGGTGGCCGAGAGCTGCTGGCGGATTTGGGATCCCTGGCTAACGTTCCCTGTCGCCGAGACGGCATCTGCCCCGGTGCCCAGATCCCGCAAAAGGGGGAACTGCTCCAGCAGTTGAGGAGCCAGGGGTGAGCCCGCAGTGGGGACAAAGGCTTCCCTGCCCCTTTGAGTGGCCATGGGGGATCCCGTCAGCCCCGACGCAGGGGCGGCATCTGCCAACACAACACCGCCCAAATCCAAGCTCCCACCGGCTTGGGAGATCAGGGGAGGAATGGTCTTGGGGGAAGCTGGGATCCGATTTAACCTTGCTTCTGAACCGGCTCCACCTTGCAGTTGGGCCGTAGCCCGGTTTTCGCCATTGGATTCCGATCGCGTTAGCGGGACGGAGTCCTTGGTGGGGCGCAGCCAGGGTTGCTCTTCCACCTGCAGGGCTTCAGCCTGAGAAGTCATGGGCTGGGAAAGCCGAAGGGAGTCCAGGGTGGGAACTGCTGCAGTGGGCGTCGCCGGTGAAGCGGGCTGGGGAGCCGGTGTTGCCTGGGCCTGCTGCGCCTGTCGCCGAGCATGGGCTGCTGCCCCTTCGGCCAACAGCCGTTGTAGCCGCTGTCGGTTCAGTTCTTCTGGCGTGAGGGGCTTTTCAGGAGAGTTGGCAGAGGGAGGAGAGACCGGGGCCGTAGGGGGTGGGGTTGCCGCAGTCAAGGCTGTAGCAGGCAGAGAAGATTGCGCCTCGGCCAAGGTGATGGGCTCCTCATCGGCGGCAGCCATCGGTTCTGGACTGGAAGCCCGGCGGGCCGGTTGCAGGCGCTGAGCGGGTGTTTGCGCTGCCCGAAAGCGCTGGTAGCCCTCCAGAGAGAACTCCGTCCCGCCAACGCCAGCGGTGGGCAGGGGGTCCAACTGGGCGAAGACGGCCTCCCCCGTCCCCAACCACAGGGAGCCGCCCCAGCAAAGAGCCAACCACTTTGCCCAAGGGCTGAAGTCATGGGGGAAGTTGCAGGATTTCACCGTAAAAACCGCCACAGTAAAGAAAGGCCTACCCCACCGAAAATCATATTCGGCAACCAGGCAGCCAGCCAGGGATCGATGTGCTCAACTCGACCCATCGCTCGTCCCAGGCTCATCAGTACATAGTAAATAAACACCAGAACAATCGCTAGCGCCACGCCGCCGTAGCGCCCCGTTTGCCGCACCGTTTGCAGGCCCAAGGGGGCAGCCACCAAGATGGCGAAAAAGCTGGCCAAAGGAATGGCGAACTTGAGGTGGTATTCCGTCAGGCAGCGAGCCACATCGGCAGAAGGACGTTGCTCCGCTCGATATCGCTGGCACTGCTCCCACAGCTCCCCCGCCCGTTGCTCTTGGGGCACCTTTTCCGCGTACACCAGGCCCACCAGTTTGTTGACGATGTTGAGCTGCATTTCTTCCACCTGGCCTTCATAGTAGGTGCGCCCCTGCTCGTCATAACGGCGGATCACCACATCTCGCAGTTGCCACGATTGGCCCACCTGCTGCGCGGTTTGAGCGGAGATCACCTGCGGATAGCGCAGGTGGCCGGTCTCAGCTTTGCGATCCAGGATCAACAAATCCTGCATCAAGCCGGTCTTCGGGTCAATCGATCCGACATGAAACCAGAGATCATCATCCACCCGCACGATCTCTTCTGGATTAAACAAAAGAGCATCTTGAGCCAAGATGAGGTTCTTGTTCAGGATTTTCACCTTTTGGTTGGTTTCCGGCACAATCACTTCATTGGTCAACAGCGCCAAGCCGCTGATCAGCAGGCCAATACAGAGCACGGGGATAAACACTTTGCGATAGGGGATCCCAGCAGCACGCAGGGCGGTGATCTCGCTGTCGGCTCCCATTTTGCCCAGGGTGAGCAAGGTGGCAAAGAGGCCGGCAATGGGAAAGGTGACCACCAAAATGGCGGGCAAATTGAGGAGGAGAATGTGCAAAATGGTCAGGGGAGGGGCGCCCTTTTTCACCAGCAGATCGGTGTAGATAAACAGCTGGTTGCCCAGCATCATCACCGTGCCCCCGGCCACCCCCAGAAAGAAGGGGCGGATCATCTCTTTGAAGAGATAAAACTCCAAAAAGGCAGCTCCCAATCTCAGGGATCCCCAAAAGCTGCCCGCTTGAGCAGGGGTTCTGCGCAGTTTGCCCTCGGCGAGTGGGGCAGTCATTACATCACCTCGGATCACACTCTCAGCCAAACCTAGACGATAAAAAACCCCAGATGGAGCCCGTCAGAGGGCGTCGGTGATGCGAAACTGAAACATGCCCTGCTGTTGCCCGTCCCCTTCGACGGTGTATTCATCTTGTTTTATGTTCAGGGTAACCAGCTTGCCACTGAGGCGATTGGCGCCCCGGCACATCTGATCCAGCGCGTTGCGGCCCGGCAGAGCTTGGGTGCTCTCCCCGGGAAGGCGGCCGACCTCTCCCCGATCGCAGAGCACCACAGGAGCCTGTTCGGCGCTGATTTTGAAAATTTGTTCTCGGTCAAAGTAATCGGCGCGATCCCCTTCGATGGCGCGGTTGGCCTGCACAATAACCACATTGCCGAAGAAGCGGGCATCGCCGCTAGCTTGGTCGATCTCCACCCGGTCGGCGTAGATCACCGTCGGCTGATCCACATCCGCCTGGGTCTCCGGGTTTTGTAGCCGCCGCGCCAGCCACTCCCCCTCGATCTGCTCGATCACCACCTCTCCCCGCAGCTCCACTTTCTCAGGGGTGATGGTGGCCTGGTTGGCCTTGGCCCTACGTCCCCGCTGGATAAACTCGACGGCATCGCTAAACTCGGAAGTACCGGTGCGGGAGTTGTAAACCAGGCGGGCAGCCCGCACCTCGGTTTCGGCTTGGCGCAGCTCCTCTGTCAGGGATCCCTCGCTGGGCGCCGGAGTGGAGGTAGCCATCTGCCGGTAGAGGACGTTGTCTTCAAAGAGGAAGATCTTGTCGCGGTGGTTGCCCTCCAGGCGGGCGGAGGTGAGCACTCGTCCGGGTTCTTCCAGGGTAACTCCTCCCGTCAACAGACTTTGGGATTCGCGGCGGCGGTAGGTGCCCTGGGCCGCCTGGATGATGGTTTCCCCCTGGCGGATCTCCAGGTTGCCTTCCCCTTGGGCAATTTGTGTGTTGCGGTCGTACGTGAGGCGGTCGGCAATGATGGTGACTTCTTGATCCTGTTGGTCTGGGGTCGCCTCCGGGCCGGGAGAGGCCTGGGCCAAGCGCAGATCGGCCAATAAGGGATCCCGGCTGCTGTCGCCGGCCACCTCCTGTAACACCACGCCGCCGGAGAGAATGCTTTGGGCCTGTTGCCGCAGGTAGGTGCCCTGGGGAGCGCGAATCTCGATGCCACGTTCGCGAATGCGCAGGTTCCCTTTCCCCTCGGCCACCTGGTTGGTGCGGTCGTAGGTGATCTGGTCGGCGGTGATGGTGGTGGAGGTGGGTGCCGAGCCGTTTGGGGGCAACACTATCAGCTTGCCTTGCTGAGCGCTGAGAAGGGCAAATTGAAAGTTAAACGAGCCAGAGCGGCCCTGCAACACCATTTCCCGGCCTTTGAGGGTGAACTCCGCGGGCACCTCGATGCGTTCTTCGGGGGTGACTCTCAGGGCGCTGGTCAAGAGCAAGCTGCCATCGTCGCTCCTCACCTCCACCTCGCCATCCAAATACAGCTCGTCGGCGGTGGCATTGTAGCGGGCTCGCTTGGCCCGCCAAGTCATCTGCTCGCTGCTATCAAAAAAGGGATCCGGCACCCCTTTTTGCCGGTCGGCACCTTCTCCGTAGAAGTAGCCGTGTGCCCCCTGTTCAAATACCTGTTGCCCAGCTGCCAGATCCACCTGCTCGGCAATCAACCGCCAACGCTGATGGCCTCCCCGACGACCCAAGATGTCTACCCTGCGGCTGACCGAGAGGGGCTGATCGGGGGAAGGAGACTCCACCTTCACTTCTTCGATGTCGATCAACAAGGCCCAGCCCACCAAAGCAGCCAAGATGCTGCTCCCCAACAGCGCCACCCCCAGGTTGGAATTGAAGAATCGCCGCATCCTGTTTTCGCTGCCGCCTCACCTCGACCCGAACTGACCACTCCCCTTGGAGCCAACGCTCTGAGCTAGCACTCTAGGCTGTAGCTTATCCCATTTTGCCGGCTGCACCGGGGGGATCCCGCGCACACCTAGCCTTAAGCCGACTTTTCAGCCTTCAGCCATAGCGGCTGAGGATGAACCCTAGCCCCAGAAACAGCCCCAGCCAAAAATGGAGACTGACGGCGATGAACTTGGAGTGGCTAATCCGCTGCGGCTGATCGTGATAGGTACCCAGCAGGCGGGAAAGCCGCACTGCAAACGGGATCCCCGCCAAACTCAGCAGTGTCCAAGCCGGAAAGATCCCCAGCCCCACAAACAGCAGCATCAAGGCAAAAAGGCTGCTGCAGAGCCAGGGGATGAGGCGGGCCGAGCGCAAAGTCCCCAGGCGGGCCACCGGCGAGCGCTTGCCGCAGGCTAGGTCATCCTGCACTTGATGGAAATGGGAACAAAACAAGATCAAGCTGGTCGCCATCCCCACCACCAGTGAGGCTGCCAACCCCGGCAGCGACCAGGTCTGGCTTTGGCTGTAGTGGGCGGCCAAAACCGCCAGCGGCCCAAAGCTGAAAAAGCAGAGGATCTCGCCCAGGCCCTGATAGCCCAGGCGCAGGGGCGGCCCCTGGTAGGCATAGCCCAGCCCGCAGGCCAGCAGCACCAACAGCAGCACCGTGGGATCCGATTGCCGCCAGCTCAGCCACAGGATCCCCAGCAGCCCCAGAGCCAAAAAGGCATTCCCCACCCAAAACACCCGCCCCGGCTTGCCTGTCAGGTTAACCAGGGAGTGGAGTTTGTTTTTGTCCACCCCTGTCTGGGCATCGAACACGTCGTTGCTGATGTTGACCCAGGCCAAGATGCAGATGGCGGCTCCCAAAAACACCCCCAAAACCCCCAAGTCCAGCACCCCTGACTGGGCATAGGCAATGGCGGATCCCACCCAGATGGGTATGATCGCCACGCTGTACATGGGGGGCTTAAGGGCAGCCATCCACAATTGCCGGCGGGAGGGGTCACTCCATGCGACCTCTGCTGCTGGCTGCACTTGGCCGACATCTGGATTCATGGGAGTTCTCCTTGGGAAGCAAGCCTGCTCTGGGGCCTGTCTCTGGATCTGTCTACAACCATCTGCTCTGTAGGGTAGAGCGCCTGAGAAAGCATCCCCCAGGATGCTAAGAAACTTTGCAGTCCGTGAAGAAGCTCCTCAGATCTGGCCCCCAGAAGCTCAGGCTGCCGGCCCTTCTCCTAATCTCTTATCCTAAAGTCATCTTCTGCCGGTCTCCATCGACGGGTGTCCTGTTTTCGGCCAAGGTGGGATCGTTCTCTTTGCTCTTTCGCATGACCTCTTCTCTTTCCCCTTGGAATGCCCACGGTACGCTTGAGTGCCTGGAGTGGCCGAGAGCATGGCCGCCGACTCGCACTTCTACCTGGACGGACGAGGCGAGGGATCGGCGCCACTGGGATCCCTTCCTAACCGCCTGCCAACAGATGGCGCGGGCGCGGGGCGTGCCCCAAATCCTCAGCTTGTCGCAGCCCATCCCAGAGCTGGATCCGCTGGCGGTGCTGGCCCAGAGGCTGGGTTCGC
This sequence comes from Synechococcus sp. W55.2, assembly GCF_047461635.1. Taxonomy (NCBI): domain Bacteria; kingdom Bacillati; phylum Cyanobacteriota; class Cyanophyceae; order Synechococcales; family Synechococcaceae; genus Synechococcus; species Synechococcus sp. W55.2. The sequence continues at coordinate 15,194 of NZ_JANSHM010000047.1, forward strand.
TCCCCACAAACCGATTCCCGAGCTACTGTTATCTCTCCCACAAGGCCCACGGGGAAAGGGTGCGGGTGCTGGGGTGGGGATCCCTGCGGCAGGTTGATCTCGCGGGAGAAGGGGGCTTGCGGGCGGCACGGAGCTTTGTAGAAGAGCTGCAGCCCCACGTCCATGCCGCTTGCGTCGGCAGAATGGAGCCCTCTGAGGTGGGGGGATCCCCAGGCAGCCGGCAGGAACGCCCTCTGTGTTTCTGTCACCTCAGTTTCAACCCCAGGAGTGATGGGGGGGCGGCGCTGGTTCTGCCGCGCTGGCAACTGTTGCAGGTACCAGGCTCCTGGAGATCTCTGGCGGTGGCGCGGCTCAATCTGGAAATCGACCCCGAGAGCGACCTAGCGGCTTTGGCCGGGCAGATCACCGCCTTTTTTGCCCAAATGGAGCGCCTTTCTCGATCCCCCTTGCCCTCGTGGGAATTGCAAGCTCCTGTGCCAGTGAACTTGGAGGAAGCCCCCCTCTTGGCGCGCATCCAAAAAGCCCTGCAGGTGATTCAGGCGGGATCCCTGGAGAAAGTGGTGCTGGCCGAAGCCGTGGATCTGCACTTGCCTGTCCCGCCGTCAATCCCGTCCCTGCTGGCCTACCTGGAAAAAGATCATCCCGATTGCAGCATCTTTGCCTTTGCCGCTGGCGTCAGCGGGCCGAAGTCCTTGGAGGCAGATGCTCGGGGGAATTTGCCGGCCAGGCCTCTCCCCCTGGTCCAAGAGGGGGCCTTTCCCCAGGTTTTCTTGGGGGCCACCCCGGAGCGCTTGCTTTCCGTGTGGCAAGGCCGGGTGCAGATCGATGCCTTAGCCGGCTCCGCCGCCCGCGGCGCCACCCCTGTCCAGGATCGCCAGTTGGCCGAGGAGCTGCTCCGCAGCCCCAAAGACCGCCGCGAACACCAGTGGGTGGTGCGCTCGATCCGGGAGGCTCTGAGTCGGTTGGGAATGGATCCCTGCATTTCCCCGCAACCGCGGCTGCTCCGTCTAGCCAACATCCAGCATCTGCAAACCTTGATCGAGGCGGAGCTCCCCGCCGATGTACATCTGTTCGATCTGCTGGCCCAGCTCCACCCGACGGCAGCGGTGGGAGGGTATCCCCAACAGGCGGCGCTGCAGTGGCTAGAGCGGTTGGAACCCTTTGATCGCTCCAGCTATGCCGCTCCCTTGGGCTGGGTAGACTTACAGGGCAATGGCGAGTTTGTGGTGGGGATCCGCTCCGCCCTAATTCGGGGGAATTGGGCCCGCTTGTATGCCGGTGCCGGGATTGTGGCTGACTCCAACCCAGAGCAAGAGCTGGCCGAGATTCGTCTGAAGTTGCGCTCTCTGGTGCAGGCTCTGGCCTTGCGACCTGCAGCTCCTCCGCTCCCCAGCTTCTGAAGAGAGGGGATCAGGAAGATGTTTCTGCCGCCGCTGCGGGAGGTGGATACGAACCCCTCCACGAACAGCTACAGTGAGAAAGCTGGTCTTTGATTAGCCTCGGTGTCCTCTGCGGCATGGCGACCCTGAATCCCACCCATCCCCCTCGTATAGCCGGATCCCGCGCGCAAGTGGGGCTTTGGCCCGGCCTGATCCAGCACTATCGGGAATGGCTCCCCGTCAGCGCCAGCACACCTGTGGTCACGCTACATGAGGGCAACACGCCTCTGGTGCCTTCCCCGGCTTTGAGCCAACGGCTGGGGCGAGACTGTCAAGTTTACCTGAAGTTGGAGGGCCTCAACCCCACCGGTAGTTTCAAGGATCGGGGTATGACGATGGCCGTGTCCAAGGCCAAAGAGGCAGGGGCAGAGGCGATCATCTGCGCCAGCACCGGCAACACCTCGGCGGCGGCTGCTGCCTTTGCGGCCAAAGGAGGTCTGCGGGCCTATGTGCTGATCCCCGATGGCTACGTGGCCAAAGGCAAACTGGCCCAAACCCTGATGTACGGGGCGGAGATCATCGCCGTTCAAGGCAACTTCGACCAAGCGCTGGCTATGGTGCGGCAGCTGGCGGAAACCTACCCGGTGGCCCTGGTGAACTCGGTCAACCGCTTCCGCTTGGAAGGGCAGAAAACCGCCGCCTTCGAGGTGGTGGATGCTTTGGGGGATGCCCCCGATTGGCTCTGTATTCCGGTGGGCAACGCGGGCAACATCACGGCTTATTGGATGGGGTTTTGCCAGTACCGCCAGCAGGGCAAGGCTACCCGTCGCCCTCGTCTCTACGGCTTCGAGGCTGCCGGTGCTGCCCCCATGGTGTTGAACCGGGTGGTGGAACACCCAGAGACGGTGGCCACGGCCATTCGCATCGGCAATCCTGCCAGTTGGGTGAAGGCCAAGGCGGCAGTGCAGGTGAGCGGCGGTCAGGTGGATAGCGTCACCGACGAGGAGATTCTGGCAGCCTATCGTCTCCTGGCATCCGAAGAAGGGATCTTTTGCGAGCCGGCCAGCGCGGCCTCGGTGGCAGGATTGCTGAAATGGCGAGAGCAGGTGCCTGCTGGAGCACAGGTGGTGTGCGTGCTGACGGGCAATGGCCTTAAGGATCCGGACACGGCCAGCCACCAGGGATCCGCTCCTATCCACACCGGCGTTGTCCCTGAGCTGTCCGCTGTTGCTCGTCTGATGGGTTTCTAGCAGAAACCGCCCGCTGGTTAGGGTCAGGCGTTCCCCTTGGGCGGCGCTCCGTCGCCTATCGGGCATCGCCATCTGGCAAGCGGCATTCCTCTCTCGGCCATACGCTACAGCCCCAGCTCAAAGCCCGCATTGTGCGGAAAGGGCTGTGTCGAGAAATTCCCGGATCAGGGGCAGCACCTGTTCCCCATGCAAGGCAGGGATGGCGTGGCCGGCCCCGGCCAGGATCTTGAGCTGAGCCCCAGGGATCCCTTCGGCATAGGTTTGGCAGTGCCAGAGGGGAATGGTGTCGTCCTGTTCGGCGGCGATCACCAGGGTGGGGGCCTGAATGTAGTTGAGATAACGTTCAACCGTATCGACAGCAGCTTGTGGGCGCAGACGTTGTCGGAGAAATTGCCGAGCGACTGGCTGTTGGCGCAGGGATCCCCGCAACCACAAGAGCTGGGCCAGCTTGTCTTCCCAATGCCACCAGCGGGCCAGCGGAGCGATCGCCCGCAACAGCCAATCCACCCAAGCGCTTTCCCAGAGCAAGGGCCGCAAATGGTTGTAGCGTCTCACAAAGCTGTCGTCGCGGATCCCGGCAGGAGCCAACAAAACCAACCCCCGCAGCGGATACCGCACGGCGTAAGCTGCCGCCACCCATCCCCCAAAGGAATGGCCCACCAAAACCGGAGCAGCTAGGCCCAGCCTTTGGACAAATCCGCGCACAAACTCTACTTCTGCAGCGATGTCGTAGTGCAAGGCCGGTTGGCCGGACTGCCCGAACCCCAGTAAATCCAAGGCAATGCAGCGATATTCGTCTCCCAACCCTTGCATCAGCGGCCACCAGTTGGCATGAGTGGCCATAAAGCCATGCAGAAACAGCAGTGGGATCCCTTTTCCCCAGTCTCGATAGGCAGCCCAGCAGGACTCTGCCCCTGCGATGTTCAACCCTTCCAATTTCACCCTGTGCAGCGGGATCTCTTGAACGCGGGCCTGTAACTCCGCCAAGCGCTGGGCCAGGGGGAGTCGTTCCAACAGCGTTTGCCTGGTCATCGGCTTGGGGTCAGTAGACACAGACAGATTCAGCAGATGCAGTTTCTTCCGGAGCAGCATTGGCTACAGCGAATGCACCTATACGGAAATATCTCTCGTATCTCTTTGAACAGGGATCCTGCTCAATCCACCGGAATCTACCTGGGATCCCATCAACTCGGAAAAGGCCGTAACGCATCGCAACTTAGCCGATCAACTGCAAATGGGGCGGGGGAGTTTTCAGCCAGTCTTGGCGGGTCAGCAGCCCTTGGAGGAAGCGGGTGGCTGCCTGCGATTGATAGCGCTCCGGGTTAAAAGCCAGCCAGAGGGTACGCCGTATCTGTAGCCCTTCCACCGCCAGCTTCCGGAACCGCCCCTGTTCCACATCGGATCCCACTGCCACCATGGACAGAAAGGCCACCCCCAACCCCGCCTGGACGGCATTTTTGATCGCTTCAATCGAGCTGAGTTCCAGCCGCACGTTCAATTGGGCCGGGTTAATGCCGTGGCGATTCAGTACCCGATCGATGGTTTGCCGAGTGGAAGACTGGGGATCCAAGGTGATGAAGGGCAAAGCCAGCAGATCCACAAGCGCAGGAGAGTCGATGGCACAGCCGGGGGCACCGACCAACACATATTCATCTTCCGCCAGAGCCATCACCTTCAAGTGCCGCTGCAGCTCAAAGGGGATCTCCCCGCCAACAATGGCCACGTCCAACTGGCCGTCCACCAATTTCTGGGCAATTCGCCGCGTGGATTGCACCAAGAGCTGCACGGAAATTTGTGGGTAGCGGCGGTGATATTGGGCGATCAAAGAAGGCATGACATAGGTGCCCACCGTTTGGCTGGCCCCCAAAACCAGATGCCCCCGCTCCATTTCTTGCAAATCCGCCAGCGCCTCGATGGTTTCACGGCACAGCTTGAGGATGCGCTCGCTGTACTGCAGCAGCACTTTCCCGGCATCCGTCAACTCCACCTTGCGCCCACTGCGGTCGAACAGCACCACTCCCAACTGTCGCTCCAAGTTCTGCACTTGCAAGCTGACGGCAGGCTGGGAGACAAACAGGCTATCGGCAGCACGGCGAAAACTACCCTGCTGGGCAATTGCCCGCACGATGAGGAGCTGATCTAAGGTAAACGGCAACTCATCCGCCATAGGGAACTCCAAACCCCACAGTGGGATCCCTTACGTTTCCCTGAAAAGCTGGGCAGCCCGCGTTTGGAAACCCACACGAGATCATCATAAACAAGCGAGAAATCCCAAGAGAACGGTTCAACCCTTTCCCGGCAGCTCGGCTCTGGGGGGTGACCAGCCAAGAGTGGAGAGGAGAGCTCAGCTAGAAATCGCAGGAGCCCCGCACTGTACCCGTAGGGTCAGTGCCGGGAGGAATGCGCTTTGATGAAGTACAATTGAAGTACAATGAACTTATGAGCCAAGTCCTGACCATATCCTGTAAGCTCAAGGTGTCCCCATCGCAAGCCGCCAAATTGGACGCGACGATGGATACCTTTGTACAGGCATTGAACTGGGTCAACCAAAACATGCCGGAGAAGATCGTCAACGCGGTCAAACTGCAATCCCTTTGCTACTACGAGATTCGCGCCCGGTTTGGCTTGTCCAGTAACTTGGCTCAACAGGTGTGCAGGCGGGTGGCAGGCGCTCGCAAAGTGGCGAGACAGCGCAACCGTCCGGTTAAAGAGTTCAAGCGTAGGTTCGTCGCCTACGACGCACGTATCTTCTCGTTTCGCGAGAAAGACTGGACGGTGTCGCTGGCCACGGTGGAGGGTCGGGAGCGCTTTGGGCTGGCCATTGGTAACTACCAGCGCGGGATGCTGGCTGGTTCCAACCCAAAAGCTGCCACGCTGATCAAGCGCAAAGATGGCTCCTACTACATCCAGATTTGCGTAGAGAAAAAGCCACCCAAGCAGCAAGATGCCGACAAGGTGATCGGGGTGGACTTGGGAAGGATAGATATCGCTCATACCTCAGAGGGGAAGAACTGGAATGGACAG
>NZ_JANSHM010000048.1:0-20797 GCF_047461635.1 Synechococcus sp. W55.2
GTTCTATCATAACTTCCGCATTCCTCCCGACACTGACCCTACGGGTACAGTGCGGGGCTCCTGCGATTTCTAGCTGACGCTGCGAAACTTCGGGTCTTTGCTCTCTCGAAAGGCCAACCCTGCCTCTTGAATGGCGTTCCGCTTGAGGTGGCAGGGATCCTCTTTCACCCACTGCGGCAGGTCAGTGCAGGATGATGTCCCCCAGCTTTCTGGCTGTTTTTGGAGCCCCCTGCTATCGCGAACGGCACAGCCGGTCTTTGTGGGCAACCACAAACGTATGCAAGCAGACACCAAGGTAATGGCCGGATTAGAGTCAGGCTCCTCTAGCGGGCCAGGTACCGTTCCAAGCGTCCCTGGAAAAATGACAAGATCAACGTCAGCAGCCAGTACCACAGCGCTGCCACCACCAAAGCCTCAAAAAAATGTTGGCGCGGCAAACCTGCCTGTCGAGCCCGGCCCATCAACTCCTGCAAAGCAATGGCGCTGGCCAGGGCAGTGTCTTTCTGCATGGCGATGAATTGATTGCCAATGTCGGGTAGGACAATTCGGAAAGCTTGCGGCAGAACAATGCACCATAGGGTTTGCCAGGGCTTAAGCCCCAGGGCATAGGCAGCTTCCCGCTGCCCAATGGGAATGGCTTGGATCCCGGCCCGGAAGATCTCGCTCATGTAGGCGCCATAGTTCAGGCTCAAGGCCAGCACTGCCGAAGTGAACGAGCCGAACACCAGACCCAGTTGCGGCAAAGCCTGGTAGATAAACAAAAACTGCAGGAATAGAGGTGTGCCCCGCATCAGCGAGACATAGAGAGCAGAGAGGCTGCTCAGAGGGGCAATCTGGGAGAGGCCCGCCAGTGCCGACAAAAAGGCCAACGTGGTAGCGCAGAGGATGGAAACCAAGGACAGTTGAAAAGTAGTGCCCACCCCTTGCGAGATGAACCACCACCACTCGCGCACAAAGTTGCCGTTGAGACGCAAGGTACGGATGGGGATCCCGGCCAACTCCAACTGTACCCCGCTGAAGGTGAACACCAACAACAGCAGCCACAAAACCAACCACAACCCCTGGGCCACCGGGAACGGGATCCCTTTTCGAACCCGAGGCGGTGGGTAAATCGGCTGCTCCAGTGGGATAGAGTCTTTGCTCACTCAGCTTTTTTCGTCAGATCAATGCCGTAATACCGCTTCGAGAGGGCTGTTAGCGTGCCGTCCGCATGCATGGATTCTAAGATTTCGTTAATTTTGGCTTGCAAGCTCTCGGAAGGGGCAGGGCTGGAGCGATCCAAGGCCACAGCCAAGGCTTCATAGTAGACCGGATCCCCCAGAGTTTTCAGGGGCAGTCCTTCCCGAATGGCGTTTTCAGCCGTCGGCAAAGCCGTCAAGACTGCATCCAGGCGGGTGCCATCCCCCAGTGCCAAGTCCTGCAGAGCCAGGCTATCGGTGTCGTAGATGCGAATGTCCACCCGCGGGGCCGGAACTTGGATGGTCTCTCCTTCCAGGGTGAGGTTGCCCTCCAGGTAGGCTTGGTAGGTGGTGGCGGTGCCCACCCCGACTCGCTTTCCTTCCAAGGCGGCGATATCGGTCAAGGTCGAGGCTTGGTGGACCACGAAGCTGGCGGGGGTGTAGTAGTAGGGAATGGTAAACAGCAGAGCTTTCTGGCGTTCGGCAGTTACGGTCATGGAGCCGACATTGACATCCCAGCGGCCATTCCAAGATCCGGCGGTGATGACATCAAAGTTGATATCCAAAAACTCAGCCTTTACCCCCAAGCGCTTGGCGATCTCGCGCGCCACATCCACGTCAAATCCTTCCCAACTGCCGTCAGGGTTGCGGTAGCTCTGAGGCCGGTAATTGGAGTCGGTGGAAATCCGGAGCACCCCCCGCTCTTGAACTTGAGCCAACAAATCGCTACCTTGGGCCAGCAGGGATCCCTGGTGTGTGCCTAGAGCCCAGCATCCGGCCAGGGTCAAGCAAAGGGCTTGTAGGGATCGGCGTCGAGAAACAGACATCGGCAAAACCTCAGATGAAGGTGAAGGGCAAACCCATTGGAATCCATCCAAGCTATCCAAGGCTGTCACAATTCCCGTTGCAAGGTAGTATCACCTGACACTGCCGCTTTGGGTGGCTATTCCCGACTGGGGCGAGCGGGTCGCAATTCTCCAAACATGCTCTAAAAAAGGCAAATCAACTGTCTCAGGATTGAGCTTATGAATCCCAATTGAGATTGAAATATCTCCCCCAGAAAGGCATCCCCTGAGACTTGCGATCAAGACTCGTGCTGTGTTGCCCGGGGGGGCAATCCGTATCCCTCTGTGGGCAACGGAGAATCGACGTTCTGGGTAGCAGAAAACATTTGGCTCGACCCAATGGATCCCCCTTAGCAACTGGGCGGAGAGGATGTCAATATCTTTGGAAGAGAACGGGGCTGAGGGTGGTTATGCAAGCGGTGATCTTGGCGGGTGGGAAAGGAACTCGCTTACGGCCCTTTACCTTTTTGCAACCCAAGCCTTTGTTGCCCCTCCTGGATGTGCCCTTTTTGGAATGGCTGATCGGGCGCTGCCGCCGAGCCGGCTTGACGGATATTTTGCTCAGCGTGGGTTATCTGGGCCAACAAATTGAGGCTGCTCTGGGAGATGGCGCTGCTTTGGGGGTGAAGCTCCGCTACATTCCCGAAGAGACGCCTTTGGATACGGCAGGAGCTTTGGTGCTGGCTCAGCCCTATTTCACCGGGGATCCCTTGGTGGTTTTCAATGCCGACATCCTCACGGATCTGGATTTGCAGGCGTTGATGCAATGTCATGTGCAGAGCAAGGCCATTGCCACCCTCACCCTCGCCCGCGTGGAAGATATCACCGCCTATGGCCTGGTGGAAGTTGGGGAAGGGGGCCAGATCCAATCTTTTCGGGAAAAACCCACCCCTGCAGAAGCCCTCACCCTCACCACCGACACGATCAACGCCGGCACCTATGTCTTGGATCCAGCCATTTTTAAGGACTACCCCAGTGGGGATCCCCTCAGCTTCGAGCGGCGTGTCTTCCCCGATTTGCTCAGGCAAGGGCACCGGCTGCAAGCTTATCTCCACACAGGCTACTGGCGGGATCTGGGCACGCCAGCCAGCTATTACCACGGCCAACTGGACATTCTCCTGGGTCGAATGACGGATTTTCCCCTGGAAGATGTGCAGCAACAGGCGCCGGGGATATGGGTGCACAAAACGGCTGAGATCCATCCCAGCGCTCAACTGCACGCCCCCTGCTACATCGGCGCCCACACCCGGCTGGGATCCCAAGCTCAGATTCCAGCAGGCACCATCCTCGGCAGCCACAGTTGGGTGAATGGATCCCTGCAGCCGGGAGCCTACGGGCCGAGAGTCCTGGTAGTGTAGGTTAAGTGCAAGTTAAGTCCACAACCATCCAGGACAAAGCCATCAGCAAATGGAGCTACCACAAACCGGGGAACGCTGGGATCCCTACCTTGCCTCTGTGGCTGCTCGCTTCAATCGGGAGCTGGAAATTCAACTGGGTCGGCCAGGTTGGCAACTTCCCCCAGACCTGGAGCAACTGCCTTTTTGGCAAGCCCAGCAGCGGGATCACCTGCAAGAGCGCCTCGGGATCCCCTTTTGGCAACTGCGTGCCCCCAAAAAACGGGAAGCCTGTTTGGATTTGGGCTGTGGGGTAAGCTTCCTGACCTATCCCTGGAACGATTGGCAAGCCTACTTTTACGGCCATGAGCTGAGCGGTGAGATTGTGCGCTTTATTCGCTCGCGGGCACCCCAGCTTAACTCCAAGCTGTTCAAGTCAATGCAACAGGGATCCGCCCACCATTTGGAAAACTACGAGTCGGAGCAATTTGATCTGGCCATTGCCACCGGATTTTTGTACTACTACCCGATTGAGTACTTCGACGCGGTTTGGGCAGAGTTGATGCGAGTGTTGCGACCGGCTGCACCTGTGATTATTGAAGTGGTCAATCCCGACTCGGTGTGGGCGGAACAATGGGGCCTCATCGAGCTATTCAAAGGCACCGAACCGATTTTCACCCCCCTAACGGAGTGGGAGCGGCGCATCGCAGCCTTGGGGGGCAAAATTCAGAAACAGGCCAGTGGCGAACTGTTCACCACCTATTGGATTCAGCGCAGACCGTGATCTGCTCACAACCGGGAAAGTATCGGAGCATTCGGAGTAGTGGGGTAACCTTTAAGGCTGGGTACTAAGATTAAAAATAAGATAAAGATTAAGATTAAGAAGTGTGATCCCGGACAAGGGATCCACCGCCATCCATGCAAGCCTCCTCTCCCACCTTCCTCTTGGTTGATGGCTACAACATCATCGGAGCTTGGCCCACCCTGAACCAGTTAGCGCGTCGCTCCCTGATGGAATTGGCCCGTCTGCGCTTGGTGGAATCTTTGGCCAACTATGTGGCCTTCCGGGGCTACCAGGCGACCGTGGTGTACGATGCCTACGCCCAACCCACTCCAGCCCGGCAAGAGCGCTCCCCTTCGGGTATCGAGATCCTGTATACCTCCTATGGCGAGACCGCCGACAGTTGTATTGAACGGCTGTGTGCCCAGTTGCAGAGGGATGGGTGTCGGGTACGGGTGGCTACCTCCGATCGTGTCCAGCAGTTGGTGATTGGCGGCTACAACGCCGAATGGGTCTCGGCAGAACAACTGTGGGATGAAGTGCAGCAGGCCCAGCAGCAGATCCGGCGCGTCCAACCAAAACGGCTATCGAGCAAGCGGGGCATTGATGCCTACTTGGATGCAGATACCCTCTCGCGCCTAAACCGCTGGCGGCTGTCCGGCCAAGATCCCATGCGCTAAATGCCATCGTAGGGAACGGTGGGAGCTCCATACCAAAGATGCTCCTCATCTGGCGAGGCAGTAGGCAACTGCTCCTGTGAAGGATCCGCTACCTCTGCTGGAGCCAGCTCCTGCTCATCTACCAACACCAGCACCCGCACAACTCGATTTTTGGGCAATTGTTCCTGCGCCTTCATGGGTAAAATCAGTTGACCTTGGCTGTCGGTACGAGCCCAGAACTCATGCGCTTTCATGCTGTTTCCCTGAGATGGCTAGGAATATACCAGCTTGCCCCAAGCTCTGCCTTCGGCGCAGTCAAAAAAAGACTCTGTCCTGCCGACGGGAACAGATGAGATCCCATCATTGAGACCGGGATCCCTGGGCCAAGCCGTGTTCTCGAAACCAAGCCTGCAACCGTTCCCAAGCGTCACCAGCCGCTTCTGGGCGATAGGTGGGGCGATAATCGGCAAAAAAGGCGTGGGGAGCATCCGGGTAGATGATCAACTGCGATGGATCTCCGCAAGCTTCCAGAGCTGACTTCATTTGCTCCACCGTTTCCAAGGGAATGCTGGTATCTGCACCACCATACAAACCCAACACAGGTGCCTTCAGGCTGGCTGCCACATCCAGCGGATGCCTTGGGGTTAAGAGTGTGGACTCTCCCACCAAACGACCGTACCAGGCAACACCCGCCTTCAAGCCGGGTCGGTGAGCCGCGTACAACCAAGTGATTCGACCACCCCAGCAAAAGCCAGTAATGCCCACCCGCTCTGGATCCGCACCTGAGTTGCCAATTGCCCAATCCACCGCCGCATCCAAATCCGACATCACCTGAGCATCGGGCACCTGGGAGACGATGGCGCGAATCTCCTCAAGGCTCTGCAGCTGAGAAACATCCCCCTGCCGGAAAAACAGCTCGGGAGCCACTGCCACATAGCCCAACTTCCCCAAGCGGCGACAAATGTCTTGAATGTGCTCGTGTACACCAAAGATCTCTTGCACCACCAAAACCAGTGGAAAAGGGCCAGAGCCGGTCGGCTTGGCACGATAGCCAGGGATCTCGCCATCTGGGGTGGGAATGGTGACGGGGCCGGCTTCCAATCCTTCGCTATCGGTGATGATGGTTTGGGCAAAGATCGGCTGTACTGCCGAGGCAAACCCAGCAGCGACGTTGGCCAGCTTCAACTGACGGCGCTTCCAGCTGCTGGAGGATCCCCCCTTGGGTTGCTCCGCATACATAGGCCCAATCCTCAAAAACACAAACCCCTCTTCTCAGGATAAACAATATTTTGTCTGTAAAGATTCTTTCTACTGACAGTCTCGATGCAAATCTTGCCTATCCTGTCTGAGATCTGCATCGTAGAGCTGTTAAGATCGGCTCGGCACAGCGATGCTGATCAACAGAAATGCAACTCAAGAGACAGTTAAAAATCAGTTAAAAACCGGAAATCTTTGGGTTAAGCATTTCAAGAAGCATCGATGCCATCTCGCACTTTGGAGCTTATTTGGCAGTTGCCGAAATTGTTGGATGATGGCAGCATTGGGCAGAGCCAAAAAGACAAACTGAGCGTTTGGCAATAGCGGCAAAACGGCAATTGTACTGGTGCAGATGGCCTTGACAAGTGAGATAAGTTTGCTTCAACAAATCTCAAAAGCCGCTGGCAGGTAATCAACCAAAGCGTAGCTTACCCCTTCCCTGGAGGCCCGACGTTCTATCAGCGCAACATCAAAACGGCAGGACAACTCGGAGAGGTGGGGATGCTGGCTCAAGAAGGCTTGGGCAGCCCGGATCAAGCGTCGCTGCTTGGGGATCCCAACCGCCAAAAGCCCGCCTCGATCCCAGCTACCGGGGCTACGGGTTTTCACCTCTACGAAAATCAGCACATCAGCTTTGTGGGCAACCAGATCCAGCTCGCCCCAAGGGCAGCGCCACCGCTGGGCCAGGATCTGCCAGCCCTGCTGACAGAGATATTGCCGCACCCAGCCCTCGCCGACATTGCCTGTATTCTGGAGGGAAGCCCTTCTGGGCAAGGGATCCATAAAAAAATCACCAGCGCCCGGCTCTAATGAGCAGAGCCATTGCCGTGATACTTGTCGGTGTCGTAAAAGCCGTTGCGGGTGCCGAAGTAGAAACTTGCCAGAGAGAGGACAAGAGCAACCCCCACCAAGACTAACTTTGCATCCACGTGGTTTTCCCCTGATTTTCTCCTCAACCGTGATCATAATAGCCTGCCGCTCCTTCACAATCCTCTGGTAAGCGATGCGCGGCACTGATATCGGCCAAGGCACAGCAAGTCTTGGGGGATCCCATCGGAAATGAACTACTCCCACTGGGAGCTCAGCATGCTACCATTCAGACGGAAAGGGAGTAGTCAGGCGGCTTACCGCCCTCTGCATCGACATACTGGCTAAAAACAGCCCGGTGCAAGAGACAAAGCAAGCCCGGCAGGCTGCTTTGGTGACGAGACTTTCACTGAGTTCACGCAGAGGTGAGCTTGGTGAGTCCGTCTGACTTTCCCAGCCTTCACCTCTAGGTGTGAACCGATTCCACACACAAGAGAGGTTGGAGGCTAAACGATGTGGGCTGGTTTTGCGTCAAGTTTGCTGTTGGTTACGGTAGCAGAGTTTGGGGATAAAACCTTTTTTACCCCCCTGATTCTGGCTATGCGACACCCGCGCCGCTGGGTTTTCTTGGGAACGTGGCTGGCTTTGGCCGTGATGACCTTGCTGGCGGTGGTGGCCGGGAAGGTGCTTTTCAAGCTGCTGCCACCCCTGGGCGTGAGAGTGTTATCAGCTGGGGTTTTTGCGGCTTTTGGGCTAAGAATGTTCTGGCAAGCTTACAAGATGACTCCCCAGCAGGAAAAAGAAGAAGAGGAAGAAGCCCTCAGGCTGGTGGAGCAGGCAGAAGAAAAAGGGGAGGGCCGCGGCGGTGCTTGGGCTATTGTGTGGGAAGCCTTTAGCTTGACAGCCTTGGCCGAGTTGGGGGATAAAACCCAGATTGCCACCGTCTCCTTGGCGGCTACCCACCCGGGATTGAGTGTATGGGCAGGGGCTACCCTCGGCCATGGACTGATGGTGGGGCTGGCGGTGGTGGGAGGTCGTTTTTTAGCAGCTCACATCTCTGAACGCGCCGTGCATTGGGTGGGGGGCGGCTTATTTCTGGTGTTTGCGTTGCTGACCGGTTGGGAGTTGGCAGGATGAGGGAATCAGCCAAATTCCTGTTCGATGATCCGCCATCGGGCAGTGATCACGCCTGGCTCTAGGCTGAGGCGGCTGACGACAAGTTCCAGGGCTTGGTCGTCGCGGGTCTGGGTGACTAGCTCTGCTTCGACTTTGACCAGATCAGGCTTGTCCTCCAGGTCTTCGCTGTAGAGGGCACGCAGTTTGAGATGGGTGGGAGCTATGCCTTGCAAGAGCAAGGCGCGGATGTGGGCCTCTGCTTGGCTTTTGCAGACAAATGAACACTCATAGACCAGTTCCAGTTCTGTGCCTTTCAAAGGCTGCTGGTTGATGCGGTAGCCCAGTGGACGCAGCACAACGTTGGAGATCAACACAGCTGCGGCCCCAATGGCAGCTTGGGGAATGTACCCCGATCCGGCAAAGGCTCCCACCGCGGCTGCACACCAGATGGTGGCGGCAGTGTTCAGGCCACGGACGCTGGCTCCTTCCTCAAGAATCACGCCCCCGGCCAAAAAGCCAATCCCCGATACCACCCTTCCTGTCCAGCTCATCCGGTGAAAAATTGGTGGGGCAGCTGGAGGGGTAAGATCGGGGTGAGCAGCAATAGCCCCCTTGTGGTTCCTCTCGTCTCGACATTGCCCTCAGCCTGACTCAGCAGAGTCTACATCTCGGTGGCTTGCGACCTTGAGCAACCCACGCCCTTCGCCGCCTCTGTTTTGTTAGTGGTTTTTGTTAGTGGTTTGTTGGTGGCCTTGCTTCAATGAGCTGCGCTTCCCATCTCCTACAGGTGCCGATGTCCTTGAGCTTATGGCCTCTCTTCCCCTCGTTGCCGTGATCTTGGGCACACGGCCCGAAGCCATTAAGCTGGCCCCGGTGATTCAAGCCCTGCGTGCCAGTCCCCATCTGCGCACCGAGCTGATCTTGACCGGACAACATCGGGAAATGGTGGATCAGGTGATGCGGCTATTCGGTCTGCAAGCGGATCGGGATCTGGCGATCATGCGCCCCCGCCAAAGCTTGACGGACATCACCGAAGCCACCTTGCGGGGCCTAGAACTCTACTTTCAAGAGCAACATCCTCAACTGGTTTTGGTGCAGGGAGATACCACCACCGCCTTCGCTGCCGCCTTGGCAGCTTTTTACCACCGGATCCCGGTTGGGCATGTGGAAGCCGGACTGCGCACCGATGATCTCTACAATCCTTTCCCCGAAGAGGTCAATCGCCGCCTGATCTCCCAGTTGGCCAGCCTGCACTTTGCCCCTACCCCCCAAGCCGTTGACAACCTAAAGCGAAGCCACGTGGTGGGATCCATCCATTGCACCGGCAACACTGTCATCGACGCCCTACTGCAAGTGGCCTCCCAAGGGATCCCCTGCCCCATTCCCGGCCTGGACTGGCAGCGCTACCGTGTCCTGTTGGTTACCGTGCACCGGCGGGAAAATTGGGGGGATCCCCTAACCGCCATCGGCAAGGCTCTGCTGCAGATCTTGGCCGAGTTTCCCGATACCGCCCTTCTTTTGCCCCTCCATCCCAACCCCTTGGTGCGGGATCCCCTGCAAGCCCTGTTGGGATCCCATGAGCGGGCTTTTCTCACTGAGCCTCTGGACTATCCCCTCTGGGTGAGCGCCATGCAGCGCTGTACCCTCATCCTCAGCGACTCCGGCGGCATTCAAGAAGAGGCCCCTGCCCTGGGCAAACCGGTGCTGGTGCTGCGGCAGACCACCGAACGTCCTGAAGCGATTGCTGCCGGCACCGCCCGCCTGGTAGGCACACACCCCGAAAAGATCCTGAAGGCAGCCCGAGAATTGCTCACAGACCCACAAGCCTATGCCCGCATGGCCCAAGCCCAAAACCCCTTTGGCGATGGCACTGCCGCCCGGCAAATTCGCCACATCATCGAGCGGTGGTTTAACCCGCAAAGCCCTCGAGAAGAACAAAGTTAAGAATTAAAAGTTAAGAATTAAATAAGAATCAAAGATGTATAGACCGTTACCGGGAAAACCGTTTCTTTACCTATTGCTCTCAGTAAGACAATTAAGATAGAAAGCCTGACTCCAATCCAATTGACCCCAGTCCAATCAAGAGCGAGGATGCAAACCATGAGCACGACTGCAACTGCCACCACCGTTGTCCGGGTGCCGATTGTGGATGCCACCCCAGAAAATGTGCAACCCTTCGGCCAACTTATAGGGGACGATGTGGCCAATCCTGGGCTGGGGATCCCCTTTTATCAGGGGCGTGTCCTGGAAGGACAGAACATCGACTTTCAATACACCGGCAGAGCCGTTATCCGTACGGCTAAGATCCTGCCCGGATATCCACCTGTGCTCTGGCTGGAGCGCCACATGCGTATGACCCAGTTGTTTGTCGGCCTGGGGCAAGAGCCGTTCATCATGGTGATGGCTCCTCCCAACCATCCCAAAGCAGCTCCCGATCTCGACAAAGTACAAGCCCTGCGATTCCCTGCCGGGCATGGGCTGCTGCTGCACCTCGGCACGTGGCACGATTTCCCCATTGCCTGCGAGCGCCCCGTTGTGGTGCTAACCGCCAACTCCGAAGAAGTGGTGGAAGCCCTGGCCAGCATGGAAGATGCCCACGAAATGAATCAGGGAGATGTATTCAAAATTTCCCTCCCCCAAAGGCTAAAAGCGGAGATCCACCTAGAGCTGGTGTAAACTACCCGACATCAACCGCTAGGCGGTACGGCGCGGGCTTTTAGTAGCCCTGCAGTTGGCAAGCCAACCACGAGCCTCTGGGGTGGTTTACAGCACCCCCAATCGACCGTTACCAGTGCCTTAAACAACCGTTTCTGGTGTCCGCAGCATTATTATAGCATTCCTCCCGACATCGACCCTACGGGTACAGTGCGGGGCTCCTGCAATTTCTAGCTGAATGCAAGTCCGGATCCCTGAATCTCTACAGGATGCCAAAGCCTCAGTTCTACAAAGTGGCGCTCTATCAGCCTTTGGCTGGATAGGGAACTCTTCGCCTTAACTGGGCCTTAACTAGGGCCAGACTCTTGTACCGAAACCTCCCTTTGGACCCTTCTTCCCCTGCAAGGGTCTAAGTATTCGAGAACACCTATTCTTACACACAAAAGCTTCGAGACAAGTTCAGAGAGAAATGCCTCTAGGCAAGAAAGGCTACCTGAGATTCTGCCGACAGGCGTCTTTAGGAGGGCCGTATTCAGCGGGAAGATTCACAAACGTCGGCAGCGTTGGCATCTGGAGGGAGTTGCTCTATATTAAATCAGCTAGCATATTCGATATTTGCCAGAATTTAAGTTATTGTGAGAGCTGACATGCCATCCAATTGGTCAGACATCCATCCTCTCAATCCTGGGCAAGGGTTGGGTTCAGCCCAGTCTGCGCCTTCCCATTGGAATGAGCGCCACAGGGGAGAAGGCTCTCATGCCGAGTATGAGAGGAACGGATCTCAGACCAGAGCGGCGGATTGTCCAGAGGACTTCATGCCGAGCAAGACCGCAAACGCAAAGATTAAGGTAGTAGGCGTGGGGGGTGGGGGTGGCAACGCGGTCAGTCGGATGGCGGCCAGCAACCTTGTGGGCGTCGAGTTTTGGAGCGTCAACACCGATGCGCAGGCCCTTGCCCAGTCCTCGGCAGTGAACCGCTTGCAAATTGGGCAGAAGCTGACTCGAGGCTTGGGTGCAGGTGGTAACCCGGCCATTGGCCAGAAAGCTGCAGAGGAATCCAGCGAAGAAATATCGGCAGCCATCAAAGGGGCAGATCTGGTCTTCATTGCCGCCGGCATGGGGGGAGGCACGGGCACGGGTGGAGCACCCGTCATCGCCCAAATTGCCAAAGCCAGTGGTGCCCTGACGGTGGGAGTGGTGACACGGCCTTTTTCCTTTGAGGGCAAACGCCGCAGCAAGCAGGCCGAGGAAGGGATCCAAGCGCTGCGGGAGGCAGTTGATACCCTGATTGTAATTCCCAATGACAAGTTGCTTTCGGTGATCTCCGAGCAAACTCCTGTCCAAGAGGCTTTTCGCGTTGCTGATGATGTGCTGCGGCAGGGGGTGCAGGGCATCTCGGATATCATTCTCATTCCCGGCATGATCAATGTGGATTTTGCCGATGTGCGCAGCGTGATGGCCGATGCCGGCTCTGCCTTGATGGGAATTGGCATGGGATCCGGCAAGTCCCGCGCCCGCGAAGCCGCCATTACCGCTGTATCTTCGCCGCTTTTGGAAACCTCCATCGAAGGGGCCAAAGGTGTCCTCTTCAACATTACCGGTGGGCCGGATTTGTCCTTGCATGAAGTCACAGTGGCTGCCGAGATCATCGCCGAGGCAGTGGATCCCGAGGCCAACATCATCTTCGGCACCGTCCAAGACGAGCGCATGCAGGGGGAAGTGCGCATCACGGTCATCGCCACCGGTTTCCAAGAGAAAGCCCGTCCAGCCGCCATCCCTGCTACAACCAAAGTTTCTGCCTCCAACAAGTCGGGGGTTCCTAAGCCCACTCCCACGGGCTCTGGGCTGCCGCCTCGACAGCCTCCGGAGCCTGAGCCGCCGATGTCTGGAGGCTTAGATATTCCCGAGTTCTTGCGCCGCCGACGGCCCCCTTCGTAGGGTAGGGTGAAGGTATGCTGGTATCTTGGTGCCGGTTGTTGAGGGTGGGGAGTGCTTTGGGGTTAGGCCATGAACATTGTTGTCTTGGCGGGGGGGCGTTCGGCAGAACGTCAAGTCTCTTGGGTAACGGGTAAAGCCTGCAAACGGGCTTTGGAGGACCTGGGCCATCGGGTCAAGGTAATCGACCCAGATGAGGATCTGCCTCTGCGCCTTTGGCAGGAACGGCAAGCCGGCTGCGACTTCGTTTGGATTGCCCTGCATGGCCCTGGTGGCGAGGATGGGGTGGTACAGGGAATGCTGGACTGGCTGGGCCTGCCCTACCAGGGATCCGGGCCGCTGGCCAGTGCTCTGGCCATGGATAAGCTGGTCTCCAAGCAGATCTTTCGCGCCGCAGGGATCCCTACCCCCGATTGGCAGGTTTGGGACGACCAAAGCCCCCTCACTTGGGCCGACTGTGCGGCAGAGTTGGGATCCCCACTGGTGATTAAGCCCAGCAACAACGGCTCGACGGTGGGCATCAGCATTGTCCGGGATGAGAGGTCATTGGCTCAGGGGCTGGAGTTGGCCCGCTCAGTCTCGTCGCGGATTTTTCTGGAGCGCTATGTTCCCGGAAAGGAGATCACCCTCTCGATCTTGTCCGGCCAAGTTCTTCCGGCCATTGAGATCATCCCCGCCCAAGGCGACTTCTACGACTACGAAGCCAAGTACGCACCCGGTGGCTCGCGGCATTTGATCCCCTGTTCCCTCAGCCCGGCAGGGTTGGCCCGCTGTGAGGCTGCAGGTCTGAAGGCCTACCAGGCGTTGGGGTGCGAAGGCTTGGCGCGGGTGGATCTGCGGGTGGATCCCGAGGAAAATCCTTGGGTGTTGGAGGTGAATACACTGCCCGGCATGACCCCCACTTCCCTCTGTCCCGATGCGGCGGCAGCTCTGGGGTGGACGTTCACCGAGTTGGTGGAGCGAATGCTGCAGGATGCCCTGCGAAAGGCAAACTTGACCGGATCCCGGCGTTCTCAAAGTCCATCGGCGACCCTCGGCAACGCTCCCTGAGGCTTTTCCTAAGACAAGAGCCTCTACCCCAGGTTTTTGCTCTCTCAGAGAAGGGCAACCAGCAAAAGAACTACCCCAGCTCCGACAATCAGTACAGCTCCCCCCAGCCACACCCAGGAGATGCGGGACCTGCTGCCTATGTCGGTTTTCCCGACAGGATTCTCCGGCGCGGGTTCAGGCTTTGAGTTGACCGAATCTGGGGCAACAACTGTTAGATCCTGCAACAAGAAGTCGCCTTTTTTTTCCAACAGAACTGTGGTTTCTTCTGAGGCCAGCAGCGGGTTCAACAAGGGGGCCGTTTGCTCCCACTCGTATTCAGAATGTCCCGACTCACGCCCGTACACCGTGACCTGCTCTAAGCCGGGCAAGCCCAACACTCTGAGCTCCGCCTGCACCCGTTCCATGAGATGGGGGTAGTCCACTCGGGCCGAGGAGGATCGATTCAGAAGAACATGCAGATGACCTTGGCGGCGTTTGACCGCGATTTTGACCGGGGCAGCCAACCGAGCCTGCAACGCTTGGGCAATCTCAGCTTCGGTCATGGTGCAGCATCCAAGGTGTGCAGGCTAATTCTAATACAATCCTAGAGCAACCGTGCAGAGGGCTACGGGGGCTCGGGGTAGAATGAGATGCGCATGGGCGAAGAAATGCCGGGTCTCGACAGAGCAGGGCGTTCCTCTTTTCTCTCGCCGGATCCCTAGCTGGAAGTTCTATGCAAGAGAAAACCATTGTCCGCGATTACTTCAACTCCGTTGGCTTCGAGCGCTGGCGGCGCATTTATGGTGAAGAAGAAGTCAATTTCGTCCAAAAAGACATCCGCCTTGGCCATGCTCGCACAGTAGAGACGGTGTTGCAGTGGTTGGGGGATCCCTCCGGTTTACGCATTTGTGATGCCGGATGCGGGGTGGGCAGCCTCAGCTTGCCCTTGGCCGCCAGGGGGGCACAGGTGTTCGCCAGCGACATCTCGGAACAAATGGTGAACGAAGCACGCCGCCGCCAGCAAATGGAGTTGGGATCCACAGACAACCCACACTTTTGGGTCTCGGATCTGGAGGAATTGACGGGGGAATACGATGTCGTCATCTGCCTCGATGTGATGATCCACTACCCTGAAGCCGAGGCCCTGCGCATGCTAAAGCACCTGACCCGCCTGGCTCGGTCCCGCCTGATCTTCAGTTTTGCCCCCAAAACCCCCTGGCTGACGCTGCTGAAGAAAGTGGGAGAGTTCTTCCCCGGCCCCAGCAAAACCACCCGCGCCTATCAACACCGAGAGGCGACCTTGGTGAGCCAATTAACCGAATGGGGCTGGAAAGTGCAGCAGCGACAAACCATTCGCAGCCGCTTCTACTTTGCTTGGCTCCTCGATCTGGTTCGGTGACACTCGATCTGGTTCGTTAAACGGGAATGAAACATTTTCGTCTAGCTCCCCTCTCCCTCTGGCAGCGAGGCTGGGAGTAGGGGCAGCAGCGTGGAATGCTTGGGGAGTGTCTCAATCTAGTTTAAAAATGACTATAACGATCAGCTGAGGTTATCCAGTTGCTCCAGCAAATCGGGATCCGCCAACTTTTGTAGGGCAAGCCGCGCGTCATCCCGCACCCCCCAATCGGGATCGCGACTGGCGCTGGTCAGCAATTGCCTTGTTAGCATCGTGTAAACAATGGGATCCTCGAGAGCCAGTTTCACCTGTTGCCCCAGGATCCCTAAGCTCCAGGCACAGTTGCCGCGTACCGCTGCAATTGGATCTTGAGCCAAGCCCCGGCAGAGAGCTGCGACCACCTCATCCAATGCCGGGCCGGGCAACGCCTGCGCCTGGGCCAGTTGTCCGAGGGCACTGGCAGCCCACAATCGCACTGCCGCGATATCCCCGGCCAACACTTCCAGCAACACCGGGTACGCCCGCGGATCCTTGGCATTGCCCAACGCCCACACCAAGCCTTTGCGCACATAGCCGTTCCAATCCCAGCGCAAGCCCTCGATCAGCACCTCCACCTCAGCGGGATCCGGATTCCGACCTAGGGCATAGGCTGCTCCCACCCGCACCAACGGGCAGGGATCCCGGACTAGGGCCAGCAGGGGTTTAACGGCGCGGGGTTCTTCGATCTCACAGAAGGCGCGGGCCGCCTGCATCCGCAAATAGGGATCCGGATCCTGCAACTGCTGCAGCATCAGCTCCACATCCACCTCCGGCGGTGAGTGAGGTGGCAACTCGTCTAGGGGCTCAAGGGGGGAAAAAGCGTCTTCTTGCATGAAAGGGTGCCCAGGTGTTGGCGGAGGGGACGAGGGCAAAACTTGCCCTTCCTCAAGGCAAAAGCCAGAGCCACAACAACCAAACCAGCAGCAGAGTTGCTGCCCATCATAGACTGCCGGGATCCTCCATCTGATCTGCTCTTTCCGGTTGGGATCCCGGCACCCTAAGCAAGTCCGCTCCTTCCAACACCCGCGCCGAGCGGATCACATCTCCCACCTGGATGCGCTCCACCCACTCCATCCCCTCGGTGACGTAGCCGAACACGGCATAGCGCCCGTCCAAAATCGGCAGAGCAGAGAGGGTGATGTAAAACTGGGAAGAGGCTGAGTCAAGTGGGCTAGAACGGGCCATGGCCACCGCCCCCAAACGATGGGGCAAGAGCAACTTACTCAGAGCAGCGGGATCCTGGATCAAGGTGTTGTAGCGGGGGTAGGGTTCCCCACGCAGCTGAATTTCCAGGGGGATGGTGCGCAGGCGGTTGCTCCCCGGCTCTGTTGCACCCCCTGTACCGTCACCACGGGGATCCCCACCCTGCACCACAAAAGGCTGCGGATCCTTTTCCACCCGATGGAAGGTGAGGCCATTGTAAAAGCCCCGCTGAACCAAATCCACGAACTGGCCGCCGGTCAGGGGTGCCGCTTCCCCGTGGATCGCCAAGATCACCTTGCCTACCCCCTCAGCAGTTTGCACCTCCATCTCCACCACTGCCTTCCCTTGCAGTTGCGGGCGGTCAGCATAGGCCGCCGGAATCCCAGAGGGGGATTCTGAGAGGGGGGATGTACTGCGACAAGCCAACAGCCCGAGACAGAGGTATCCCAGAACTAAGCCCACTCCCACTCTGCAGCGGCTCATTCGCCCCAGCTTGGCGAATTTCATCTGCCCCTTCTCCTTCAATCCAATCTCCCACCCTCCAGGCGCTGCTCAACCCAGCAGGGATCCCTATCCAGGTGATTCAGATCCGCTGCGACAGCCCCAACTGCAAGGTAACGCTTTGAGCGCCATTGCTCACCCTCACACCGTAGGGGCTGATGGCGGTAACCCGCCACTCTGCTTTCACCGCATGGCCAACAGCCACCTGACGTACTACGTTGTCGATCAAAATCAGAGCCTTGGGGGCACCTGGATCGTGGATCAATCCCACCAGCTTCATCTGCGGCAGAGGCTGGGGTGGGATCCGCGCTGGCACCGGAGGCGCAGGTACCCTGGGGGGAGAGGGAAGACCAGCCCCTCTTGAAGCAAGAGGAGCGGCAACAGTCGGCGGTTTTGCCGGTTCGACCAAGACAGCCTTTGCAGAATCCTCAGGTGGAGCTTTGGGGTTTTCATCCACATCAGCAGCAGTGGGAGGCAAGGGCTCCTGGTGAGCATCGGAATGGGAAGAATTGGGTGCCTCAGCCAAGGGATCCCGAGTGGCCTGCGAAAAAACCACCGCCCGCGGGCGCAGGGTCATCCAAAAAGCCAGCCCTGCCACCAAGGTAGCGGCCAAAGCCATACCCAGCAGTAATCCTCCGGCAGCAGAGAAGCGCCGGGAAGGCAGTGGGGGCCGTGTGCCGAGGTAAGGATATTCGCCGGCTTCTGACAGCCCCTCTTCCAAGCTGTTCTCCAAATCCTCGAACAGCTCATCCAACAGAGAATCTGCCTGCTTGACTTGGCCAGACCATGCCCAAGGGGAACGACGGCCTCTGCCCACTGAAGCATCTAACCCGGACATACAACCTCCCTAGCCTGAGCGGCGGGGATCCCGAGGAGTTGAGACACTCAGCCAACAGTTGCCGTCTATCGCCCAAAGGCTCTCAAAGGAGCCGCATTTCCGGGTACTCGGTCAACAGCGCCTCTGCCGACAGGGTGTCTCCCTCCAACTGCGGCGTCCACAGCACTTCGATGGCCACAATCCGATCTGCCGGAATCGAAGCCAGCTGCAACAGGCACTGCCGCAGATCCGCCATGGAGTTAACTACAGGTAGTGTACCCAAGTTACCACGATACGCAACCAGTAGAGTTACCAGCAGGTACTCGCCAACATCTGGGATCCCAGCAGCAGATCGCTGCAGCGCCGCTTGGGAGACTTGTTGGATCTGGTTGTTGCGGTTGCTGAGGCTTTCGACGCTGAACTTGCTCCGTTCTTGTAAAGAGGCTTGATAGAACAGGGATTCGGCGCGGGAGAGGGGCAGCTTCTCCGCTTGGGCATGGCCATAGGCCCAGTAGTCGCTGTAGCGCATCAAGCCAAGGGTGACCTCTTGCAACAGTTGGCTCAGCCCTTCTGGCGACTGAGTATCCGCCTCCAGAGCCAGGGCGTTCATGTCTTTCTGCAGTTGCCGGGCGCTGGCCAGCAGTCCCACTTTTACCTGCGCAACAGTTACCTGGGGATCGCGAACCCCAATGCTATCGTCCCCTTCTTCGGATCTGATCCCCGAGCGCAGCGTCTGCACCAAAAAGCTACCTGCCCCAACCAAGAGCAGCAGCGTCAGCAGGCCGCCACCCCCCCCTCCCCAGAAAAAGGGCACCAGCAGCGGAAAACCAAAGCCGCCTCCATAGCTGGGGTAGACAGGAGCTGAGTAGTGCGGGCCAATCGAGCGGGGGGCAGAGAACGTCGGAGACCGGAAAGATCCGCCGCCAATGCGACCGCCACTGCGTGCCCAGACAGCGCCTATGGGAGCCAGGGCCAAGGTCAAGGCCAGGGCAATGGCCAGCAGAGGCCGGCAGACGCGACCGATTCGTTTCAGCATGATCACAATGTTTTCGTCCATCACGGGGCTAGTCTTTCTTAATTCTACGCTTTCTCGTTGGCGGGAATAGGGGCGGAAACCGATCCCCCACCCGGCCATCTCACTTGTTCAATTCTTCTGTGTTGATTCTTTGTGTACTGAGCCGGCCAATGACCGTCAACCAATCGAGGCAGAGCCATGCTACGGTCTGGAAGGTTGCCAGGAGGAGGGCAAACAACAGCAATGCAAACTCAGGCTAACGTCCAAGCCGAGGAAAGAGAGCGGGCATCTTCTCCACCCCGTGCCCAGATTCGGCTGTTGGTGGTGGATATCGATGGCACGATTGCCGGGCCTTCCAACCAGGTTTCAGAGCCGGTTCGGGAGGCCATTCAGAAGGCCAAAGCAGCAGGGGTGCGAGTAGCCATCGCTACGGGTCGCATGCATCGTTCTGCCGAGCGGTTCCACTACGCGATTGGGGCCGATATGCCCCTATGCAGCTACCAGGGGGCTTTAATTCGGGATCCCGATAGCCAAAAGACCCTAAAGCACTGGAGCCTGGACTGGCCGCTGGCCGAGGAGTTGTTGCAAGCGTTGCAGGATCAGCCGGTGGGGGTTCACCTCTACATCGATGACCAGCTCTACTTACGGGAGCTGAGCCCTCTCAGTCAGGCCTATGCTGAGCGCTCTCAGGTGCCGTTCCAGATGTTCTCTTCCGCCCAATACGGACGAAGCCCCACCAAGATCCTGGCTGTTTCTGAGGATACCGAGTTCCTGCAGGAATTGCAGGGATCCCTGCGGCGGCGGTATTCCCCTGACCAGCTCTACCTCACCCGTTCAGAGCCGATTTTTCTCGAGGCTACCCATCCGGCGGTGAACAAGGGCAATGCCGTTCGTTTTTTGGCCGAGGAAATGCTGGGGTTGTCGGCGGAGCAGGTGATGGCCATTGGCGATGGCGACAACGACATTGAGATGCTGCGGTATGCGGGGATCGGGGTGGCGATGGGAAATGCCTCGCCTGCTCTGTTGCCCCATGCCGATTGGATTGCCCCTCCTGTGGCAGAAGACGGGGTGGCGGCAGCCATCGAGACCTTCATCCTCAGCTAGGCAGGGATCCCATGCTGGGTCTGGCTTCTTCTCCCTTTCCTGAGGTCACCCTGCGTCCGGCGCAGCAACAGGCGTTGGCCTACCAATCGGGGCCGCTGGGGATCGCCGCCGTTCCGGGGAGCGGCAAGACCTTTATTCTGGAGCTGTTGATCGCCGATTTAATTCTCAATCGGGGGATCCCACCGGAGCGCATCGGGGTGTTCACCTACATGCGTTCGGCGCGGGGCAACTTGATCAGCCGCATCAATCAACGTTTGCAACGGGCGGGGTATCCGGATCGCTTTACCCAGGCCTTTACCCTGCATTCTTTGTCGTTGCGGGTGTTGCGGGAGGCCCCCAGCCGTTGGGAGGAGCTGTCTATTTTGGAGGGATACGAACAGGAGCGGTTGCTCAGCCGCCTGTGCCGCGCTTGGCTCGTCCGCCATACTCAGCTCTGGGAGCCGCTGATCCCCGGCGACAACAACCCGCAAAAGATCGCCCAAAACCGAGCCCAGTTCCGGCGCAGTTTCCAGCAGATGGTGCAGGTGGTCATCAGCAGGGCCAAGAATCTGCGCCTGGGGCCAGAAGTGATCCCCAGCGAGGGCTATCTGGGCTGGGCTGCTCCCATCTACGCCGGTTATCAAGCGGAATTGCGTCGCCTGGGCAAGTTAGACTACGACGACCTGGGCTGGCAAGCAGTGGATTTGATCGAGGGCAGTCCGGAGCTGCGGGAGCAGGTGCAGAACTGGTACGACTACCTGTTCGAGGATGAGGCCCAAGACAGTTCCCCCCTGCAGGAAGAGCTGCTGCGGCTGCTCAGCCAACGCACCGGCAACCTGGTGCGGGTGGGGGATCCCAACCAGAGCATCATGGGCACCTTTACCAGCGCCGAGCCGCGGCTGTTTCGCGCCTTTTGCCAGGCCAGTCCTCAGGTGGTGCTCTTGGATGAATCCAGCCGCAGCGCCCCCCAGATCATCGCTTTGGCCAACCGCCTGGTGGAGTGGGTGAATCAGCAGCACCCCATCCCGGCTTTGCGCACCGCTCTGGGGCCCCCGCCCGGTCACCTGGCCCCCGCCGGGGGGCATACCCCCCCGGCCCGCGAGGGGGGGGGGGGCGGTGTGCGGGCTGGGGGTGGTGCGGGTCGGACG